>CANTHI010000315.1 GCA_947653505.1 uncultured Eubacterium sp. | reverse complement strand
TTTGCGGACAGGATCCTTTTTCCAGTATTGGTTTTACCAGTTCTTCCGTCGTCCCCGGATAGGTCGTAGATTCCAGTACCACGACCGTTTCTTTTGTAAGATATTTGGAAATCCGTTCTGAAGAAGCCTTTACATAACTGATATCCGGCTGCTGGTGCTGGTCCAGCGGTGTCGGTACACAGATCGCGATAAAATCAACATCCTTTACAAAAGAAAAATCCGTTGTAGCAGTCAGCATCCCTTTTTCAACCAGATTTTTCAAGTCACTGTCTACAACGTCGCCAATATAATTATGTCCGCTGTTCACCAGACTTACCTTTTCTTCCTGTATATCAAAGCCAATCGTACGAAACCCTGCCTTAGATTTCTCCACCGCGAGCGGAAGCCCGACATAGCCCAGTCCTACCACGCCGACAGTCAGCTTTTTCTCCTGAATTTTTTTCAATATTTTCTCTTTCATCTTTTACCCTTCCGTATGAAAAATCTGTTCAAATTTTTGTGCCAGAATACCATAAGTAAAATGTTCCAGGACGGCCTGCTTTCCGTTTTTTCCCATCCTGTCTCTTTGTACTTCCGGCAACTGATACATCTTTTTTACTGCCTGCGCCAGTATCCTGCCATCCTGTGGCTTTACCATCCAGCCACATTGATATCTTCCAAGAACAAAATCCTTTGTATGGACCGCGCATATTACCGGCTTTGCGGCCATCATGGAATCATACAATTTATTCGGGCTGATACCAAATCTGTACAAAGACGAATCCGAACCGCATACCAGACAACAATCGAAATAAGACAGCAATGCCGGTACCGCCTGCTTTGATACTGACGGAAGAAACATAACATTTTCCAGCTTTTCATTCTGGGCGCGCTTTATAAGCCGCTGTTTTTCCACACCATCCCCTGCCATTACAAACCGGATTTTGGAGTCCCTCAGTTCTTTTGCCGCTTCCAGCAACGTATCCAGTGCATTTGACTGTGCGTGTCCGCCAAAGTACCCTGCAATAAAGTTTCCGTTTTTCTTTAACTGTTCCAGAGCCAGCTGATGCTCACGCGGCAGACTTTGTATCCTTTCCCAATCTTCCAGTGCGATGCCATTTGGAAGATATACAAATTTTCCTGCTGCCATCCCATGCCGTATCATATATTTTTCTGCGAACGGCAGCAATGATACGATCTTATCCGAATTTCGGTAAGCAGAATTTTCCGCTGCCTGTACCGCCATGACAAACGGATGGCGCCTGCTCATTCTGCCCAGTTCTGTCAGTGTCGCAGGCCACATATCATGCACCTCGTGTATCAGCTTCGCCCCGCATATTCCTGCGATCCTCTGCCCTGCCCAGGTATCCAGATGATACGTGGAAGACGTAATTACTACGTCCGGTTTCCAGCATCTTGCGATTTGCTCCGCATGCATCCACAGTTTTTCTACAAACCGGAACATCGATACTGCGCGCTTTACACCATTCCCCTCATAGCTCCCGGCTTTCACCCAGTGATATATAATCCCGTCCATGATTTCTCTCTGGAAATCTCTGGAAATAACCGGATTATGAATGCGCAGATGGGAATAATCAGCCGCTGCTATATGTACCCGGTGTCCCATCCGGACCCATTCCCTCGCAAAATAATATGGCCGAAATTCCATACCCATGTCCAATGATCCGGCATAATGATTGATCAGTAATATATTCACGAATTGTCCATCTCCCAACCGTTTTTACAATCCTTTTCAAATCCGGCGACTTTTACAACGGTATACACTAATATCTTTATATCTTTCCAGATGCTAAACTCTTTGATCTGCGCCAAATTATACTTCATTTTTTCAGGCAGTATTTCGGTCAGATATACCTGATCTGCAGATTCTGCACTTTCCAGAAGTTTTTCCTCATCTTTAAAATAAATACTTGCTTCCGATGTAACTCCTGCCGGCAACAGCAGGGTAGCCCGCATATCCCGTTTATATTTTTTTACATAATAAGGCACTTCCGGTCTTGTGCCTACAAACGTCATGTCTCCGGCAAGTATGTTTACAAGCTGGGGCAGTTCATCCAGCCGGTACCTGCGCAGGATTTTTCCCACTTTTGTGATGCGTCTGTCATTTTTTAAAGTCACCTGCGTTCCCCGCTGCGCCCTTACAGACATTGTCCGGAATTTATACATACGAAAGATTCTTCCATACTGTGTAACACGCTCCTGACTGAAAAATACCGGCCCCTTCGAATCCCGCCTGATCATAACAGCTATTGCAAAAAACACCGGAACCAGTAAAAAAAGAAGCATGAGTGATAGTACAATATCCATGATTCTTTTTATGCAAAGGCTGAACGATTTTTTTTGCAGACACCTGTAATAAGGCCATACTTCCCGCACCTGCATTCCCTGCGGAAGTTTATCCCACTTTTTCAGATTCAATGCCAGCACCCCGCCTTTCCCGTAAAATCCCTGACATACACCAGATCACATAATCTATGTCCGCATCACTCAGACATGTATGCAGAGGAAGCGTAAGTTCATTCTGATACTGCATATATGCATTCCTGTAATTGTTTATCGAAAATCCCATATTACGGTAAGCCGTAAACATTGGCAGCGGTTTGTAATGCACATTCGCCGCTACTCCAAGTTCCAGCAGTTTCTGAATGATCCCGTTGCGTTCCTGCTCTGTAATCCCCGGAATCCGCAAAAGATACAGATGTCCGCTCGAATCATAACAGGTATCCTCATGGCATAGAGGCACTGCTCCATATTCCCGAAACACTTCATCATATCTTCGGATAATCTCTTTTCTTCTTTTTAAAATCTGTCCGTACCGTTTTAACTGCTGTAAACCTATCGCAGCCTGTATATCTGTCATATTGCATTTGTAGGCAGGAGAAAGGATATCATATTCCCAGGCTCCCGGACCACTCTTTGAAAATGCGTCTTTGCTCTGTCCATGCAGGGATAAAAGCATCATCTGATGATAGATCCAGTCATCAGCAACGCCTTTTTCCTCCAGACTGCGCCACATAAAAGCCCCTCCCTCTGCCGTTGTCAGATTCTTGACAGCGTGAAAGGAAATGCTCGTGAAATCAGCCGCTTCCCCGCACATTTTCCACCGGCCGCCAATCAGCCTTTTTGCACCGAATGCATGTGCTCCATCCGCAATGACAGCAATCCTCCCAAGCGCTTTTTGGATTCTGCCACATGGCTGAAACTTCTCATGCTGTCTCTGCACAATCTCGTATATGCGGTCATAATCACACATCACCCCTCCAAGATCAACCGCAATGATTGCTTTCGTCTTTTTTGTAATGGCCTGTTCCAATGCGTCATAGTCCATTTCAAAAGAGTCTGGCGCGGTATCGGCCAGCACAAGCCCTGCTCCCACATGACAGACCGGGCTTGCCGACGCCGTATATGTATAGGCCGGAGTAATGACCTCATCTCCCGGTCCGATTTCCAAAAGGCGCAGGACTGATTCCAGACAGGCAGTCGCGGAGTTAAGACAGACTGCCTTGTTTACCTTGCAGTATTCTGCGATCTCTTTTTCAAACAGCTTCGTCTTTGGTCCGGTTGTGATCCATCCGCTTCTTAATACTTCTGCCACCCCCTGTATTTCTGCTTCTGTAATATCAGGCGGTGAAAAAGCAATTTCCCTTCTCTCCATTTTCCTATTTCCTTCTTTCCGTATTCCATATATTTGTTTCTATATCAGTCATAAATCCAATCAGACCAGAGCCTTTACCTTCGTTTCCAGACAGACTGCAGAAAAACCAGAAACGTTTTATTTTTCATTCCCAGTAATATACTGGCATAAATTGCAGCCGCTAATGCAATGGATACCCCTAATTCCACAATGCGGGAAAAGCCAGGTTGTCTGACCGCAAAGCAGACAATTACAATTGCCAGTCCACCCGCCAGCTCTGTGCATATATCTTTTTTTCCAATAGAAAGGCGCACGCCAGCTGCCTTTCTCACAAAGTAAAAAGAAACAAACGCTACCATAATTTCTGCCAGCAAGGTTGTAAGCGCAGCGCCGTTCATGCCCAGATGCGGAATCAGCCAGAAATTCAGGCCTATATTCAGTCCCGCCGCTAATACTGTTGACAGCAGGAAGTATTTTTCCAGATGAAACGGCACCAAAACTGCATAGGAAAAGAAGCACGCCGCGACAGCAAACAATATCGTAACGCTGTAAATCCTAAGCACTGCCGCACCACCCAGATAACTGCTCCCAGCCACAAAATAAATGATATTTTCTGCCTCTAAAAAAATTCCTAAAGCTGCTGGAATTAACAGCAGGCATAACAAATCTGCAGTTTCTGAAAGCATCCGCACAGTATCCTTTTTGCCTTTTTCTGCAATGATATGCGACAGCCCCGGAACAACAGACATAATTACTGCATTGACCATTGCTTTCGTTACCATGTAGATTTTTGCCGGAACTGAATAAATACCTACCGCAGTATCTCCCGCAATCATTCCTAACAAAGTAATATCCGAATTTAAATAAACAACCAGTGCCATACTGTTCAAAAAAAACAGCAGCATCCGCGGCAAGTGCTTTTTTAGCTCTAAATGCATCGTAGGCCGCAGTCTGACATATCTGCGGATATAAAATATGTTCCATAAATTTCCTCCAGCCGTACATAATACAGAAAACAACGTATAGCAGTACAGATCTTCAGGTCCTTTTACAAACTGAAATATCGCTGCCGTACAAACCGAAGCTGTTACAAGATACCTGACCGTAAGGTATGTAAAATCTTCAAACGCAGTATTTACCCAGTCCGCGCCAACAGCTGTTAATGCGATCTGACTGCTTAGGATCAGTATCACATTCTGATAAAGATAAGATTTCTCCCATATTCCCAACACGAAAAACAATATGATATAGGAAAACAGGGAAGACAACAGCTGTATCATAAACAATTCATTTGCAAGCTTTTCCAGCCTTGTTTCATCATCCCGCACTGCCGCAATTTCCCGTACTGCATAATCTGGAATCCCCAGCATTGCCAGATAGAAAAAATAGCTGACAATGGACTGCCCAAAAGTATAAATCCCTGTTTTTTCTGCCCCCAGAATATGT
>CANTHI010000314.1 GCA_947653505.1 uncultured Eubacterium sp. | reverse complement strand
GGAAAAGGAACAGGCAGACCGGCCACTGCCTCCCATCCGGCGTCCGCATAGCCAATACGCAACATTTTTATGTAAATTGTTGCATTTGCTCTTAAGTCCGCACCCGCATAAATCTGCCCTCATCCGTGAAACAGACAGAAGCAGAACTCCCTGATATTAGGAATTTCTGCTTCTGCATAGCTCTGTTTTTACTTATATTTTTGCCTAAAACATTCTTCTGCAGCAGATCGGTGTACGGTAAAACGCATTTGAGACCTTGATACCGTCACGGCTGTTGCTTGCGTGCACGATCTGTCCGCTTCCGATATAAATCGCCACATGGCTGATAGAGCTGCCGCTGCCATAAAAGATCAGATCTCCCGGCTGCAGCTCGGATGTACTGACACTTCTGCCATAGCCTGCCTGTCCTCTGGAAGAATGCGGCAGGTATACGCCGTACTGTGCCATGATCTGCATGGTAAATCCGGAGCAGTCTACCCCGTTGGTCAGGCTTGTCCCGCCCCAGACATAGCGGCCGCCTACATAGCTTAATGCTTTCTGTACCAGGGAATATTTTGTGTCCGGAACTTCTGCGCTGCGCTCTGTCTCTGTATAAGGCATTGCTTTTTTCAGTTCCTCTGAAAGATCTACATATTGTGCGTTCACAAAACCATTTTCATCATCCAGTTTAATTTCAATCCACTCTTCTCCCTCTTTCACAACCTCCAGTTCTTCATCGGTTGTAACAATCGTCAGAATGGTACAGTCTGTATTTGGCTTTTCCCGTATGTATACCGTCAGTGTATTTACAGTTGCCATTGTCTTTTTCAGTTTTTCTGCCATCTGTCTGGCTTCGTCTCCGGTAATAATATAATCGCCTCTGACATAACCGCTTACTTTTCCGGAACGGATCTGGTACCAGCCGTCTTTGGAATCCAGAATCTCACAGCCTGCATCTGCCGGCAGCTTACCAACTATCTTTTCATCCTCACCTGCCTGCGCACGGATATTTAAATAGTTGCTTACGTTGGCTATTCCAAGATTCGTATAGCCGCAGATCGTCTGATCCTTTGCATCTGCGATTTTTTTTGAACGCTTTTTTGCCTTCCCGCTATTTTTTTCATGCTCTGCGGATACGTCTCCTGCTGTTTTTAGTGACTGTGCCGCAACTGCTTCTTTCGTCTTTACGGACACCGGCACTTTCGCGCTGTCATTTAAACATTCCGCCAGCGCCGCGCTGACCCCCGCACGGATGGACGCCGCCTGCGTCGCTACTACTCCTGAACTGAATGCCGCTGTCAAAGCTGTCATGAAGATTGCTCCAAGTTTCATGAATCTGAGTTTCATATTTTCCTCCTGAATGATGATTCTCTGTAGTTTTTTCTGTGAAAGCTATTTTTTCACATATTTTTATTTATCTTTTTGTAACAAATGCGAAACTTTTTCTAAACTTTATTTTATTATAGCAATATCACCTATCGCTGTCAACGGCGTTGTAATAATTTTGTAATAAAAACTGTATGCAGGGGTAACAGTTCAGATACCTGCACTGTTACTTTTCACGGATCAGGAACGCGCCGGGTCTGCCCCACCGGGCATAAACTGCGCGTTCCGTGAGAATATGATAAAGGAGTGAGGGGCGATTTTGCGAAGCAGACTTTCCATATCGCCCCGAATCGTTACCATGAACGGCCTCCCAGGCCGTTCATAGTAACGATGCAGACGTAACAGTTATAGAATCAGCTACACAGGCGGCGTAAACGAAGTGGCACTTTTAGCTGTTTGCGGTGTGCGCTTTAAATACTCCGCCCCGGATGCGATATCCCGTTCCAGCTGTCTTTGCAATGCCCCGATCCCTTCAAATTTCATCTCAGGGCGCAGAAAATGATACAGCTCTATTTTTGCTGTCTGTCCATACAGATCACCATCAAAATTATAGATATAAGTCTCTGCGCCAGCCGGATTGTCTCCCTGTATCGTAGGCTTTTTTCCAATATTTGTAATGCCCGCGTAATATTTTCCGCCCAGACTTACTCCGGATGCGTAGACGCCAAATGGCGGCAGCAGTTTTTGTGATGATGGCCCGATATTGATGGTTGGAAATCCAATCGTACGGCCCAGCTGATTGCCGTGAATAATCTCTCCCTGTATAAAATAAGGGTATCCGAGCAGTTCATTTGCCAGCTCCAGCTCCCCTTTTGATAATGCTTCCCGGATATAAGTACTGCTGATATCCCGATCCTGATACCGCATTTTGGGTACTACCTGAACCTGATAGCCATACACGGGCGCATAGCTTTGCAGCATATGATAATCTCCTCTGCGGTTATGTCCGAAATGAAAATCCGTGCCAGCAACTATCCATTTTACACAAAGACGTGTTACGATTTCCGCAATAAACTGTTCTGCCTCCATCTGCATGATCTCTTTTGTAAATGGGCACTCGATCAGATAATCTGTACCGCGTTCCATAAACAGCTGCTGCTTTTCTTCATTGGTCGTAATGACCTGCGCATGGGCGCCATCTGTCTGGTTTGGAGGAACATCAAAGGTAAAAACTGTTGTTTTCAGGCCCGTTTTTGCCTTTTCAAATACAGACTGCATCAGCAGCTCATGCCCGCGGTGCAATCCGTCAAATTTGCCAAGTGAAAGCACGGTTGGCTCCGTAAGCTGTAAATGCAGAAAATCCTTTTCATACCTCATGTACCGTTCCCCCGTTTCCGCGCTTTTCCCATCCATTCCTATCACCCGGTGCTGTATATGCTGACTGCTTTTCCTGGTCTGGCTGAATTTGTTCTGTTTCTGGTCTGGATTGTTTCTGCTTTCTTTGGGAATCCGGCTGCTTTGGCCCTGTTTCTGGTTGTAATTGTTTTTGTCTTCTCTTGGAATCCGGCTGCTTTTGTTCTGTTTCCGGTAACTGGCACTGGCCGAATATTTTTACCGGTTTGTAGTCCCCGTGTCCAGTGTCTGCCATATATAGTCCATAAAACTGCTGCCCCAGATAAACGCGGTATGTCTGCCCCGTTTCAAAAACTGGTGCGGTACGGTCCGTACCATCATAAAACAGCGCATGTTCTGGCAGACGGTTGCCATTTTGCAGCATTTTCTGAAACTGTGGCTTTACCTGTACAGCCGGATGGTCTGTAAACAGACTGTCCACGGGCTGCACAATCTCCTGCAGGCGGTTTTCCTCTGCCAGTTCCTGAATCTGTGCAAGCGTCAGGGCATGTTCCAGTTCAAAAATGCTGACTTTTGTACGCCGCAGCTCTTCCATACAGCCGCCGCAGCCGAGTTTCTGGCCGATATCGTGACACAGGGTACGGATATACGTGCCTTTGGAACAATGCACCCGCAGTTTTACTCTTGGAAGCTGCATCCACAAAATTTCAATTTCATAAATAAAAACCTGCCTCGGGCTGCGTTCCACTTCCACGCCGGCTCTTGCCAGATCACATAATTTCTTTCCATTGACTTTTAAGGCTGAGTACATCGGAGGAATCTGGCTGTAAGCTCCGTGAAAGGACTGTACAGCCGCCTGCACTTCTTCTGCTGTATTCTGCATCTGCACTTCGCGCAGCACCATTCCGCCAGTATCCTGCGTGTCCGTTTCTTTTCCGAGTAAAAGCACCGCTTCGTACACTTTATCTTTGTCTGTCAGCAGTCCGCACACTTTTGTCGCAGTCCCGAGACAGACTACAAGCACGCCTTCTGCATCCGGATCCAGCGTTCCTGTATGCCCGATTTTTTTCTGATGGCAGATCCTGCGCAGCTTCGCAACAACATCATGAGAAGTATAGCCTTTTTCTTTATATACATTGATTATTCCGTTCATAAACATTCCGTTCATAAAAGAAGCTCCGTTTCTTGTGCATAACTGGCATAACCGGATGCAGAACTGCTTAACAGTCTGTACGGTTTCGTATGATCTGCTCCCTGATCAGCTCCAGAATCTGTGCCAGACAAACCTGCGGTTCCAGTGTTGTGGATGCCCCGGCTGCGCGGATATGACCGCCGCCGCCATAGCGCATGGCAATCTCAGCTACATTGACCGCATCCGAACCAGACCGGAAACTGATCTTATATTCCGTATCTGGTATTGCTTGCGGCTGCAGTTCTTTTGGCGCCTTATTCTGCTCCAGTCCCTGTTTTTGCGTACTCTTTTGTTCAGCTGTATCTTTGGGATAAAAAAACACAGCGGCCTGTACTCCTTTTGTAGCCCGCAGCTGCGATACGATGCCTTCCAGATGTTTTGGAAGGACCCCGCATTCCAGCATATCTTCTTTCGTAATCACCGAAGAAATGCAGGCTCCATCCAGATGCAGCCTGCTTTTTTCAATCGCTCTTGCCAGGATCTGATTCTGTTCAAAGGTCTTTTGCACATAAGTCCTGTCTGCGATTTCAGAAAAAGGAATCCCCTGTTCCATTAAAAACGCTGCCGTGCGCATGGTCTTGGGAGACGTACAGGAATACTGGAACAGTCCGGTATCGTGAATAATCCCTGTATAAATACACTCTGCAACCGGCTTTGTGATCCGTTCCTTTTCCATCAAATCAAAGACCAGCTCCGAGGTAGAACTGGCATCCGGAAAAATATAACTGTCATCCCCGAATCCGGTATTGCTGATATGATGGTCAATACAGATCACACGTCCGGCATTTTTCAGCAAAGCAGCTGCTTTTCCAAGCCTTTTTGCATCCCCGCAGTCCTGTACAATCATAAGATCAGATACCTTTTCCGGATCCGGATGGCTATTGATCTCTTCCGCACGTGATAAAAATTTGAAAATATTTGGAATCGGTTCTAAATATACCTCTGCCTGTATTTGTGGATAATATTCTTTTATATAGTTGTAGACAGCCAGACAGGAACCAATACAGTCCCCGTCCGGTTTTACATGTCCTGCAATCGCTACGCTGCGCACACCAGCCAGCTGTTCTTTCAGACTATTCATACGCCGGCATCCTTTTCCTCATTCTCCTGTATCAGTCCGCTCTCTGCATTTTGTTCCCGCTCCGGTTCCAGTCCGCTCCCTGCATTTTGTTCCTGCTCCGGTTCCAGTCCGCTCCCTGCATTTTGTTCCTGCTCCGGTTCCAGTCCGCT
>CANTHI010000313.1 GCA_947653505.1 uncultured Eubacterium sp. | reverse complement strand
AATGTATCGGCAGGCACAAGCACATTTGCGATGATTGTGCTTGAAAAGCAGCTGAGCAGGGTTTACAGGGAAATTGACATGGTGACAACGCCCGCCGGATTCCCGTGCGCGATGTCCCATGCGAATAACGGTACCTCCGATCTGAATGCATGGATTGGACTTTTTAAAGAATTTGCAGATCTGATGGGTATAAAAGCAGATACAGGAGAGCTGTTTGAAAAGCTGTATACGAATGCATTAAACGGGGATCCGGACTGTGGAGGGCTTCTCGCGTATGGCTACTATTCCGGTGAGAACATTACCATGCTCAATGAAGGGCGGCTGGCATTCCTGCGTACAGCTGAAAGCAGGTTTAACCTGGCGAATTTCATGAAAGTGCATTTATATACATCCCTTGGGGCTGTAAAGATGGGGATGGATATACTGATGGAGGATGAAAAAGTAAAAGTAGAGAGGATTATGGGGCATGGAGGCTTTTTTAAGACCAAAGGGGTCGGACAGAGATATCTGGCGGCTGCAGTCAACGCGCCTGTTACCGTAATGGATACGGCAAGCGAGGGAGGCGCATGGGGCATTGCGCTGCTGGCGGCATATATGATTGATAAAGAAACGGGGGAAAAGCTGGAGGATTATCTGGAAAACCGGATTTTTGGGGAGCTTTCCGGTGAGACAGTGATACCGTATGCAGAAGAAGTGGAGGGATTCCGGATTTTCATGCAGCGCTATAAGGCGGGACTTGCCATTGAAAAATCCGCAATCGAAGCAATGGACTGGCAGTAGAAAGGAGAATGATATGGGAAAATGGGGAAAACGCATCGGATATGGAATCGGGGATCTTGGATGCAACCTGGTTTTCAGCACGATGGCGTCCTATCTTATGGTTTTTTATACGGATGTGTTTGGAATTACTGCGGCGGCAGCCGGCACAATGATGCTGGTGACAAAGTTTATCGATGCATTTACAGATACGGGAATGGGGTTAATCGTTGACCGGACGCATACGAAATGGGGACAGGGCAGGCCTTACTTTCTGGCTGGCGCCGTGCCGTTTGCGGTCTTTACATTCCTGACTTTTTATATTCCTGACTTTGGAAGCGGCGGGAAGCTGGTATGGGCGTATGTGACGTACTGCCTTCTCTGCACGGCGTATACGGTTGTAAACATACCGCTGAATACGATTGTGCCAAGGCTTACTTCCGATATCCACGAACGGGATATTCTGGTTTCCACAAGAATGGTCTGTGCAATGGCCGGGACGGCAGTTGTTATGTCCATTACAGAGCCGCTGGTGCGTTTTTTTGGCGGGGGAAATGAGGCGAGGGGCTATCTTATTACAATGACAGTATATGGAATTGCCGCGATGTGTATCTTTTTTATAACATTCGCCAGTACGGAGGAGGTGGTTCCGCCTACTGTCACCCAGAAGCATTCCTCGCTGAAAGAGGATTTTAAGGGGCTTACCGGGCAGGCATGGATACTGTTTCTGCTGAATCTGTTTTATTTTTCCCTTTATGTGGTAAGGAGCACGACAGTTATTTACTATTTCAAATATAATCTTGACAGGACAGAGTGGCTGTCGCTGGTAGGGATTCTGGGTATTCTGTCAGGGCTGCCGATGCTGCTGTTACTCCCGGCCCTGGAAAAAAAGTACAGCAAAAGGAGCCTGATGTTTTTCAGCATTATTTTATACATAGCGGGAGACCTTCTGATTTACATCGGACGGAACCAGACGGTATGCCTGCTGGCCGGACTGGTTATTACCGGACTGGGGATTTATGGCATATTCGGGATTACGTTTGCCATGCAGCCGGATGTCATTGATTATTCGGAATATAAGAAAAATGCAAGCGTGGCGGGCCTGATCGCGGCATTCCAGGGATTTTTTGTAAAGGGCGGAATGGGGCTTACGAGTTTTATCATTGGCGCGTTTTTAAAAAACGGAGGGTATGTAGCGAATGAGGTCCAGACAGAGAAAGCGCTTTCTTACATTGAAATCTGCTTTATCTGGATACCGGTTGTTTTGTGCATATGCATCGCAGCGCTTACTTATTTTTATAAGCTGGACGGCCTGCGCGGGGAAATGACACGCGAGCTGGAAGTCAGGAGGATGAAGCAGGCAGATGGAATATAAGGGTGCAATTTTTGATATGGACGGCCTGCTGTTTGATACAGAGCGCATTTATCAGCAGACATGGCAGGAAATCGCCGCAGAAAAGGGAGTGAAACTGGATGGCGGCTTTGTGAAAGCCATTTCCGGTACAAACGGGAGCCATATGTGCCGGGTAATCGAACGGTATTATCATGTTCCGGATGGAACAGCCATTATGGACGAGTGCATGGGGCGGATCAGGAGAAAACTGGCTGTCCATGTACCGGTGAAAAAAGGCGTGCATGAAATACTGGATTTTTTTCAGAAAAAAGGAATGCGGATAGCAGTGGCAAGCAGCAGTGCCGTCCGCCAGATTGAGTCCAATCTGGAAACTGCAGGCATACGGGGGTATTTTTCTGCTGTCGTCAGTGGGACGCAGGTCAGCAGAGGGAAGCCGGAGCCGGATATATTCCTTTATGCGGCAGAGCGGATTGGCTGCGCACCGGACGCATGTTTTGTGTTTGAAGACAGCGAAAATGGGATAAAGGCGGGCTATGCAGCAGGATGCACGACGATTATGGTTCCGGATCTGATGGAAGCATCTGCTTCTATTCTGCCATACTGTAGAAAAATCTGCAGAGACCTTCTGCAGGCGGAGCAGGAGATCAGCAGGATGCTGGACTAAGGATAACCGTTATATGATACTGTCAAACCTGTCTTTTTCTCCGACAGCACCGGGCAAAATTCAGTTACACAACCCGCTGCAGTGTCGCGATAGGTACAAGTTATTAATTTACAGTTCCTTATGGTGGATTTTTTTTCAGGAAGATTGCAGACTTTTGTTCTTTTCTGTTGTGGACGGGTATGCTATATTAAATGATACGAATAGCGATGATCTGTGTTTTGGGATGAAAGATTTTGAACAGGGGGCAGAGGATGAACAAAAGAATCATATCCATTATTTACGAACTGTGCAGGCCGCAGACGGAAATTACAATCAGCAGGCTGGCAGAAAAATATAAGGTATCGCCAAGGACCGTGCGTAATGATCTGAATGCCATCAGCAGCCTGCTGGAGGAGAACCGTCTTAACGGGCTGCATTTAAAAAGCGGCGGGGTGGTCTGCCGGGAAGATGATTTTGAGAAGATACTGCCGTTTTTATCAGACAGGGATTTTTATACCTATAAGCTTTCCAAAGAAGAAAGGGTCAGGGTTTCGGCTGCGCTTCTTGTAAATTCCCAGGGGTATATGACGATTTCTGCGGTCGCGGACAGCCTGTTTGTAAGCAGGGCAACGGTAATCAATGATCTGGATGATATCAAGAAATATATAAAGGCAGGCAGCCTTTCAGTCTTTTCCCATCCGAATAAAGGGCTGCGGGTGGACGGGCTGGAAAGTGACAAGCGCATGTTCCTGATGAAGCAGGCAGACAGGCGGGATATGGCTCCGGGGCAGGTCAGTGTGCAGGCGGGAAACAGGATTGTGATACAGAAAATATTAAATGAACAGGAACATGTGCATGCCAGTTTTTTTACAGACGGTTCCTTTCAGGAAATCCTTCTTTACTTAGGGATCATGGTGGACAGAAACATTCAGGGTGAATTTCTGGAAGCAAGGGAAAAAAACAGCAATGGCAGGTACCGGATGGCTCAGGATATCCTGCGGCATATTGTGCAGTACTGCCATATCAATACGACAGAAGATGAGGTGCAGTTTTTAAGCGAAATGCTTGCTGCAGCAAGGTATATAAAAAATAAGCCGGTACAGAAAAATGTTGTAAAAATTCAGATGATTACGAGAGTGTTTATAGAAAAAGTTTCCGGGGAGCTGGGAATCCGCCTGGATGACGATTATGAATTTTTTGAAAACCTGTCCAACCATCTGGCATCTATCTTATCAGAAAAGACGTTTTATCCTGAAAACCCGGTGATTGATGAAATACTGGAAGAAAACAGAGGTGTGCTGGAGGCGGTGGAAAAGAAGGGGCCTGTGATACAAAGCTGTGTAGGCAGGGATTTGAAAAGGAAAGATCTGGAGTATATTGCAGTACATGTCTGTGCGGCGCTGGAACGCAGGAAAAACAGGGAGGTTGCGTTCCATGTCATTGTCGCATGCCATGCAGGGATTGGCACTTCGCGTCTTCTTCTGGAGCGTCTGAAAACGCATTTTCATTTCCATATTGTAGATGTGGTTTCTTCCCATGAGGCCAGGAATTTAGAAGCGGGAACAGCGGATCTGGTCATCACGACGGTTCCGCTGGAGGGGTGCCGCATGGACTATGTGGTTGTATCCCCGCTGTTGAATGATGAGGATTATATCCGTGTCGGAAATAAGATTGATGCGCTGCGCAGCAGCCGCAATTTTCCGATGCGGGAAGGAGAAGGCGCGGTGACAGCAAAAGGGGTGATGGAGAGGATTGAACCCCTTATTTTTGAAGAAGTGCCGGAAGCTGCGCCAGACCTTGTGAAAAAACTGAGGAAAACAGTCAGGGATTATTTCTCCCAGCCGCTGGAAGCGGATACAGACCTGTTTGCACCCTATCTGCATCATCTGCTCCCGCCTTCGCATATTACCCTGGATGTTGTATGCAGCGGATGGCGGGAAGCTGTGGAAAAGGCAGGGGAAAGGCTTCTTAAGAGGGGGTATATTGAGCAGCGTTATATTACCGCCATGATTCAGAATATCGAAGAAAACGGCCCGTATGTGGTAATTTCGCCCGGATTTGCGGTGCCGCATGAAGGACTGGAGGCAGGAAGCATCAAAGTAGGGATGCATTTAATACGTCTGAAGGCCCCGGTCAGCTTTGGGGCGGAAGAGTTTGACCCGGTGGAGTTTGTGTGTGTTTTAAGTGCGGTTGACCACAAAATACACTTAAAGGCATTTTTCCATCTGGTTAATATGCTCCAGACGAAAGATTTTAAGCAGAAGCTGCATGAGAGCCGGACGCCGGAGGAGGCAGCGAAAGTGATAGAAGAATTTGAGTGTCAGGAGATTGAGGCGGCGCAGCTTCGG
>CANTHI010000312.1 GCA_947653505.1 uncultured Eubacterium sp. | reverse complement strand
TTAAAATGACTATTCAGATACGTACTCATATATCGTGTCCGAAAGACTGGCAAACTGTGCCAGTGTCAGTGTTTCTCCCCGCACAGATACAGGTAAGCCTGTCTGCTCCATGCATGCCTGTATCTGTTCTTTGGATAATGGAAGCTGCAGATTATGTGACAATCCGTTTGCAAGTGTTTTTCTGCGCTGGTTAAAAGATGCCCGGATCATCGCAAACATCAGCTTTTCATCTTTTACTTTTACCGGCGGCTCCTGGTGACACTGCAGGCAGATTACGGCACTGCCTACTTTTGGCCTTGGCATAAAACAATTTGCAGGCACATTGGCTACCATTTCCGGTCTGGCATAATACTGCACTGCCAGCGACAATGCTCCAAAATCCTTCGTTCCAGGCTCTGCCCTCATCCGGTCCGCTACCTCTTTTTGTACCATCACAATCACGCTTTTTAATGGTACATGGCTTTCAAACAATCCCATAATAATAGGTGTCGTAATATAATAAGGGAGATTTGCCACAACTTTGATCGGTTTTCCATCATTTTTTTCAGCCGCCAGCTGACCGATATTTACTTTCAAAATATCATCCTGTATAATATCCACATTGTGATATCCGCTTAATGTATCATGTAAAATCGGAATCAGATTATCATCAATCTCCACTGCTGCCACAAAACCTGCATGCTCACACAAAAATTGTGTCATCGTACCAATTCCCGGTCCAATCTCCAAAACAAACTCATCTTTCGTAATAGAAGCTGCAGATATTATTTTCTGCATCACATGCGCATCAATTAGAAAATTCTGACCAAATTTTTTCTGAAAACGAAACTGATATCTCTGTAGGATTTCAGCTGTCTTCTGCGGTTGTATTAATTCTCCCATTTATTTTTTGTGGAATCCTTTCTATGGAATCTTTTCTATGAAATCTTTTCTATTTTCCAGTCTGGTTTTCCAGTCTGTTGTTTACCTTCCTGTTTCTGTCAGACGATACAACCGGAGTGCATTCTGCTCTGTGGTATCAAGCACCTCCTGCTCTGTAATTCCCCTGATCCCTGCAATTTCTTTTACAACATAAGGAAGATACAGGGAACTGTTTCGTTTTCCACGAAATGGTTCCGGAGCCATATAAGGGCAGTCTGTTTCCAGCACCAGATGCGAAAGCGGTATTTTTTTCACGGTCTCTTTTAATTTCTTAGCATTTTTAAACGTAACCACACCACCAACTCCGATATAATATCCCATCCGTACATATTCCTCAGCCATCTGTGCAGAATAGGAAAAACAATGGATCACCCCTGATACCTGCATCTGGTGCGCTTCTTTCATAATTTTAAGCGTATCTTCTGCAGCATCTCTGGAATGAATAATGACTGGAAGATTCTGTTCTTTTGCAAGCGTCAGCTGTCTGCGAAACCATTTGCGCTGTATTTCCCTTACTCTTTCCTCTTTTTCCCAATAATAATCTAATCCAATCTCACCAATTGCGACCGTCTTCGGATGCTTTGCCTGTTCCCTTAACCATTCCAATGCTTTTTCATCCAGACAATCTGTTTCACCTGGATGCACACCGACTGCTGCATAGATAAAATCATACTTTTCCGCCAGATCAATGGTCTTTCTGACCGTTTCCAATGAAGATCCTACATTTACAACCTTACTGATTCCATTTGCATGCATGGATGCAAGCAGTTCTTCCCTGTCAGGATCAAATTTTTCATCTTCATAATGCGCATGCGTCTCAAATATCATATATGTTCTCCATCCATCATCAGCATTTTGCCAGCTGTACTCTGGCATGAACAAAACCCGGCAACACAAAGATTTGTGTTCCCGGGAAAATAATTTATTGAATTTAACAGATTTCTGCGCCAGACGGCATTTTCTTTTCTGGTATCATCAGAGAAAGAACCCCATTTTCATCTTCTGCGCACAATAACATACCCTCAGATAATACACCTGCCAGTTTTGCCGGCTTTAAGTTGACAAGTACCATTACTTTTTTGCCAACCATTTCTTCCGGTGTATAGTGTTTACGGATACCAGATACAATCTGTCTGATCTGACTGCCAATTTTTACCTTGGAGCAAAGCAGTTTTTTGGATTTTTCCACTGCCTTGCATTCAATGATTTCACCAACCTGAAACTGCATTTTTTCGAAATCATCAAAAGTAATTTCTTCTTTCGGTTCCATATCTATAAACGGATCATTCTGGGCATCTGCTGCTTCAGTCTCTTTTTCAGCCGGATGCAGTGCATTTACACGCTCCATAACTTCTTTGATATCCAGACGCGCAAACAAAATCTCCGGTTTTTCGGTTACTTTTGTACCACTTGTATAATTTCCAAATGTCTCCAGCCGGTCAAACGGTACCGGTTTTGCATTCAGCTGACTGAATATATTCGCTGCGGTATCCGGCATAAAGCTCTGCAGCAGAGTCGTTCCGATCGTGATGCTTTCCACCAGATTATACATCACCTCAGAAAGCCGCGGTTTTTTCGTTTCGTCCTTGGCCAGAATCCACGGTGTCGTCTCATCAATATATTTATTGCAGCGCTTAAACAGATTAAAAATCTCTGTAATAGCATCCGCAACACGTAAATCAGCCATTTTAGCCGCTACTTTATCTGCAGTCTTTGTCACAGTGTCTTTTAAGTCTGCATCCACCTCTTCAGTAACTCCGGTAGCAGACACAATTCCATCAAAATATTTATTACTCATGGAAATTGTGCGGTTGACCAGATTGCCAAGCGTATTTGCCAGCTCAGAATTTAAGCGTTCCACAATCAGCTCCCATGAAATCAGTCCATCATTGTCAAATGGCATTTCATGCAGTACAAAAAAACGAACCGCATCCACACCGAAAAACTCCACCAGTTCATCCGCATAGAGTACATTTCCTTTGGATTTACTCATTTTGCCATCACTCTGAATCAGCCACGGATGCCCAAAAATCTGCTTTGGCAGCGGAAGATCCAATGCCATTAAAAAAATCGGCCAGTAAATTGTATGAAAACGGATAATATCTTTACCGATCAGATGCAGATCAGCCGGCCAGTTTTTTTCAAACAATTCCCCGGATGCTCCGTCACATTCATAACCAATTCCGGTAATATAGTTGGTCAGCGCATCCAGCCATACATAGATTACATGTTTATCGTCAAAATCAACCGGAATCCCCCAGTCAAAGGATGTTCGCGATACACACAGATCCTGCAGCCCCGGCAACAGAAAATTGTTCATCATCTCATTTTTTCTGGATACCGGCTGTATAAATTCCGGATGATCCTGAATATGCGCAATTAACCGGTCAGCATATTTACTCATCTTAAAGAAATACGCTTCCTCTTTCGCAGGCTTTACCTCACGTCCGCAATCCGGACATTTACCTTCTTTTAACTGCGATTCCGTCCAGAACGATTCACAAGGTGTACAGTACATTCCCTCGTAAGAACCTTTATAAATATCACCCTTATCATACAGCTTTTTAAATATTTTCTGAACCTGCTTTTCATGATATTCATCCGTCGTCCGGATAAAACGATCATAAGAACAGTTCATCAGATCCCATATCTTTTTAATCTCTTCTGCTACCTGATCTACATATTCCTTCGGTGTAATACCTGCTTCCTGTGCCTTTTGTTCAATTTTCTGCCCATGCTCGTCGGTTCCGGTCTGGAAAAATACCTCATACCCTTCCTGCCTTTTAAAACGCGCAATCGCATCTGCCAGCACAATTTCGTAAGTATTTCCGATATGCGGCTTGCCGGATGCATAAGCAATCGCCGTTGTCATATAAAAGTTGCCTTTGCTGCTCATATCTGATTCCTATAACCTTTCCTTCACACGTAATCTTTTCTTAGTTCTAAATCTTCTATATTTTGTCGTCAATCAGCTTCACGAAAACTGTTTATCCGGCCTGTACTTTTATTTCTCTTTAACTATTTGTCCGGCCTGTGTTTTTTTCTCCATTTTAAACTATTTATTCAGCCTGTGAATCTGTGTCTCCCTGCTCTGTCTGCGTACATACATCGTCTGCTGTCTGTCCTTCTGCTTCATTTTGTGCTGTATGTCCAGCCTGTACTTCTGCTTCGCTTTGTACCGTTTCTTCTGTCTGCCGGTCAGCAAAATTTTCCGTATGTGCTTCTGAAGCAGCTTCTTCTGTTTCAAAAACAACATCTTCTTTTTCTTCTTTTTCTGGCTCCGGCTTTACCAGCTTTGTACCACATTTACTGCAGAAATCAGCATCCATCGGCATTTCCTTACCGCAGGCAATGCATTTCACCATTCCTTTAATCTGCCCTGACTGCTGATTTAATTCCTCTAAAACCTCCTGCGCATCTTTTATAAGCAGCATCTGCTCTTTAAACTCTTTTTCTTCATCATCTTTATGCGCATCATAATATATCTTTCCAATTTCCAAAAACAGCTTATTCAGATAATCCTGTTTGGAACGTATTTCCATGCGGATTCTGGCCAGATCAGAAATATCCTTCGCCTTTTGTGTCGCATCCTTTGACACTGATACAATCGTATCACCTAATTTATCGAACAGTTCCATGTTATCCATCCTTTCCACACTTCATTGTGAAATGCTATGTGTTGTCGGCTTACTTATATGCCATTATAATATGTGCATCCGTATTTTGCAATATGAATTTGCAGTTGAGAAAAGGTTACGTTTTTTATCCTCCTATCTTTATTATTTAATGTCTAATATTATACACTATATAATATTATTTGTCAACATTTATATTTTTTGCGTGCCATTTCCTGTTCCCTTTAGAAAATGCTTGACATCTGCATAAAAACTCTTTATAATGCAAAATAATTAAATAAAAAAGGCTAGGAAGGGAACAAGTAATAATAAAGTCTGATCATACAGAAAGTAACCGGCTGATGAGAGGTGCATGAAAAGTTTATTATGAATACATCCCGGAGCTTTGCACCGAACAAGATAGGAAGAAAAAACGATTGTTTATATTTTTAGTAGGCTGCAACGGATTGACACCCGTTATTGTGTTAAAGTATTGTAAGATACTTGCTAAGTCAGTTTATGTGAATAAGCTGGAAAGAAAGGTGGTAAGGTTGGGTTGGAACTGGGGATTCCGGAATATTTGGTTTATCGTCAG
>CANTHI010000311.1 GCA_947653505.1 uncultured Eubacterium sp. | reverse complement strand
GAGCAGTACTGTCGGAACACAGACAGATATTATCCAAATATAAATATGTCATCCAGCATACGCAATGTCTTAAAATTCCCTTTTGCTGTCAGCTCACCCGTCATAAATGCTCTCTGAAAAGTCATTTTTCCAGCGATAATGCGCTCCAGCACATCTGTTGTCATCTTTGCATAGACATCCACGCCATCCTGTTTTCCATAACTGCATTTTAACTGATCTTCGTCCACCTCAATCGTCAGAGGTTTCCTCTTCCCGTCGATAATAAACAAATACTTTGCTTTAAAATCCGACTGTGGTCTGAAATGTGCTTCCAAATCTTCAATATAAGGTACAGATGGCTCGTCGTCCTCATTTTTATCTTTGTCTAACAGACCTTTAAACTTACTTGCCAGTTCCTCAATATCTTCCTTTTGTTTTTTCACATACGTATCATCCGACACATATTTTGAAAGCTGTTCGCTTTCCTGTGGAGTCAGGCCAAGATCCTGCGTACGGAGCACTGTTTTTGTTACCGCCTGATTACTGTTCGGCAGACTCTTCATCTTCTGGGAAATTGTACGGTACAGATTTTCTGCTTTTTTTTCAATAATAACCGAATAATCCTGATTCATTTCAAATGTCAGTAAATCCGCTACATATCCGCAAAGACCAGCACATGGCAGTCCTCCAAGCATTTCCCACGCATTTGCAAGCGTAAGCTCTCCTTCCCGTTCTCCATAAGCTGTTGACATTACGACTGGCTGCATATAAGTCTGGCTGATTTTCTCTTTATCTCCATACAACCAGCAGGCATCTAAAAACTGCTGCATATACCCGCCAATCCCAAGCCACTCCACTGTCGTTGCAAGAATAATCCCATCTGCCTCTTTAATTGTCTGCGGAAGTGTAGCAATACTGTTTTTCTGCTCATAAATATTATAACGCTCAACTGTTACACGCAGTTCTTCCAATACCTGCTGCATTTTATTAATTACATACAAAGACGGATCATCCAAAACACCTCTGCCGCCATAATAAATATTTACTTTCATATACTACCTCTCATTTGTATGTTCTGAAACTATAGAATACGATCAATTTTATTCATTCCTGGACTTTTCCCCGCTGTCATCACAATCGTCATCTTATTTTATTTAGTATATAGATATTTGAACAGAATTTCAAGTATTATGATGCTTTCTGTACAAAAGAATACATAGGAAAAATCCTCCAGAAACCCCTCCCGCATGTGCCCAGTTGTCAACGCCAGCCGTTGAAATTCCATAATACAGACACAATGCAATCATAAACAGCAGTCCTTTTGTCGTAAGCCCTTCGAATTTTCCTTTATTGCGGATTGCAACCCATGCCAGACCTCCAATCATTCCAAACACAGCCCCGGATGCACCCGCACAGACTGCATAATCACCTGTACGAACCATTACATACAAAGACAAAAGATTTCCTGTCAGCCCTGCACCAATATAAATAAGCAGATAACGGAAAGAACCAGCTGCAGCTTCTAATTTTCCTCCGGCCGCCGCTAATAGAATCATATTATTAGCCAGATGCTCCGCACCGAAATGCAAAAACATCGCCGTAAACAAACGATACCATTCCCCCTGAATCACAAACTCCGGATACATTCCTCCATATTCAGCAATATATGCCCCATCCAGAGTATCTCCAAATATCTCCATCAGACACCATATTACTACATTTAAAACTACTAACACAATATTGACAACCGGCCGTTTCTGCGGCTGTTCTGGTTCTGCTATTTCTTTCCATTCTGAGTATTCCAACGTATCCTGTTTCATCCTTCCCATTACATATCCCTCTGTCAGTATGACTTTACAACTGCGCATACTGTAATGTACATTGATGAGTAAAACATAACACGTCCTTGCTGTACTGTCAATGAAAACTATAGCATTCTCCAGCCAGACTGATCAGATCCCCTTTCTGCAGCAATCTTTTTTCCCGATACTGAAGCAGTTCACCATTTACATGAGTACCATTCGTCGAATTTAAATCCTCTAAAAATGTACCCTGATTTCCGGTCTCAATTCTGGCATGTATCCGGCTAACCATTGGAAATGGAATGTAAATGTCACTCTCTTTTGCATCACTTCCAAGCAGCATATTCCCTTGCAGACAATGAAAATCTCTGGAACGGTCCGTACCCTGATACACAAACCGGTTCTGAATCTCTTCCGTCCCAGATATCAGACAAACTGTCGGATTATTACATACAACTTCCTCTTCCTCCGCTTCAAATACAGGTTCCTCTTCCATATATCTGCTTTTATCCGTATATATTTTTTTCTGCAGCATTTTTTTTAGCTTTTCTGCCGCCTGTTTTCTAACCGATGCTTTTTGTTTTATTTTTTCTACTTCTTCTCCATTTCCATTTAACTTCTCCGTTTCTTTCTGTTTTTTCTGTTGATACTGCTCATACTGTAATTCATCAGACTTGCCCTTATGATATATTTGGCTCACACTTTCCTGAACCTGATAAATCTGTGGTTCATGGAACCCATTTCTGAATATCTGACTTTCTTTTCCTCTATTATTATGATTCTGTGGTTCATGACACTGCTCCCAGAGTATCTGACCCTCTTGTTCCCTGTTCTTTTGATATTTCATCTCACTGCACTGCTCCAGACTCATCCGGCTCTCTTGTTTATTATTTTGCTGAGACTGTGGCTCACACTTATTTTGTGGGATTTTTCTGTCTTTCCATGACCAGTCAGCAAACAGACTTTCATCTTCCAGCACATGATGAAGAGCGGTCCGTTCTTCTACTACCTTCTGATAAACACCATATGCAAGCTGCATGGCCTGTTCATTATTATGATCCACATATGGCAGCAGATATTCCATAAATTTTTTAAACTGACAACAGATATCCTTCTGATTTCCCGGCAGATAGCAATAACTGACCTGCTCTGCACTGTGATCTGTAAAAACAAATTCCGGCTCCAGCAAAATATCATTTTCCGTCATCATATACTCCCCAGTCTGCATACAAGCCTGATCAAACGCTTTCAGAATCATCTGCAACAGGGCATAATCTAATGGCTGATACTCTAATAACTGTTCCAGTGAACGTTTTCCTGTAATATCATAGCAAAACTTTAATTCCACTCCTGTCCTTTGCGCTTCCATTTTCAAAAAATAAGGTATTTCGTTGTACTGAAACATCCCTATACTGTCTCTCTCCTCCTCATCTTCTTTCTCCGGAATAATAATCAGGCTGCTTTTATTTATTTTGCGCGTATATTCAGTTTTTATCACTACCAGCTTCTCCTTTCCATTCATTTTTAAATTGTTCCATCACTGTTTGTTTCCGTACAATTTTTACCGGATCCAGTCTGATCAGCTCTTCATGAATTTCTGCATTTATTCCTGCCTGCTGAAAAAGATCATATCCGATATTGATACCTCCTAAGATCATAAAAAATGCAAACGGAATCCAGATAGATGCTTCCACCGTAAGAGCTGCCTTCATTTTTCCATATTGTATCATCCATTGACCAAACCTTTTTACCATAATATATATCCACCTTTAAAAACTGCATCCAAGCATATTCCCTACAAATGACAACAGAATAAATGGTACAAACGCTATCTCATCGTTTCCTTTCTTTTTTCCTGCTACAAATAAAAACAGCGCGTAAATTCCTGAAAAGAGCAATGCATATAAAAAAATATCCAAAATATCTCTGCCTTCTGATAAAATACCTGTCGTCATCAGTAAAAGCCCGTCACCTTCTCCAATGCCTCCTCTTGTTGCAAATGACAGCAATAACATACAAAATCCTGGCAACAGTGCAATCATAACCCTGTCAAATGCCCAGTTTCCTCCAAAAAACCAGATCAAAATCCCTTCTGCCGCAAAGATCACCAGCCATCCTGTATGAATCTGCTTATTTTTCAGGTCTTCATAACTACAGATGCATAAAACTGTCAAAACCGATAACTGCTGTACCATAACTCCTCCTACAAATATCTCTGTCTATTCTCAATCCACTCTCTATTGATTCAGCCTCCACATTTCCTGCACATCCTTTTTCCTACAGCCTCTGATTTGCGTATCATATAAATACTTCTTTTTAAACCGCTGCATGACAGACTGCTGTGATAACGATCCCCATAATCCGTAATATAGACCATTTCCTGTGTATGCAGGGAATCCGCACATTTTTCACATTTGTGATACTTTCCACCGCTTTTATTCCTGCTGCTTCCTGCCTGCGCATAAGTAACCCCACGGATCGATAAATCCAGATGCGTACAGGATCTGCTCGCATGATATACTGTTCCATGCTCTGTATAATAATACCAGGTATCTTCCTGTTCCATATCCTGTCCAGGTACAAAACCTGTCCATTTTCTGCACTTTGCTGCCTGTACAATCCGATATTGCAGATTGCCCGGTAATGCAACCGGCAATTTCATACGATATACGGCTTTTAGTTCCACATAATTCCCGGTAAAATCAGACTGCATCAGACTAATCCCCGATATGCCATGACTGATATACTTTACAGGACACTTTTGTTTCTTTAACTGCTTCTCAAACAATACTTTTGCTCTCAGCAGCCCTGACACTGTCTTACCGTAACCTTCTGATTCCCCTGCATTCTCTGCTGACATACTGGATTCCCCCGAATTTTCTGCAGACACACTGTATTCCGCCGCAATCCGTCTGCCTGCATACTGAAGTGCCTGGGACACTCCGGCCTGAACCTGAAGCACCCGGAAAATATGAAGAATAAATACCATAAAACAGATAAAAAGAGGTAATATGACTGCTATCTCCACTGTCAGCGATGCAGAAAAGCAGGCGTATCGGACTGTCCCTCCGATTTTTACATGTGTATCTGGTTCATTCAGGTTTTTTTTCTGACTGATAGAGAGAGCTTTTAACTGATAGGAATTTTTTAAGATATGTATGTTATGAATAAAACCGAGGGACACTCTGATACACCTGCCTTTCTGCAGTTCTAACCTGCAAACAGTTTTTGATAATTTCAGGAACTGCTTTTTGATTCAAATATCATTTTGATTTTTCAGTAGCTTTTTTCTTTCTCTTTTTCATCCAGATAAGAAAATTCATATTTCTGTTCATAGCGATATCCTTTTTT
>CANTHI010000310.1 GCA_947653505.1 uncultured Eubacterium sp. | reverse complement strand
GCCCTTTGTCAAAACGAGTTCGGCGCCCTACCCTTTCATGAGCTTGCGCCGCTCGATACTCATCGTATCCGTCTGCGTCCCTGGTTTTACAGTATACAGTACATCCCCGTCGATTGTACTGATCCGGATCTCCCCGCCTAATGCCGCCTGCGCAAAAGAGACCGGAGCTGTCGAATAAATATTCATATCCTGCCGCTGGAAGATCGGATGACTTGTAATAAGAACCTCAACAAGCAGATCTCCTCTCGGGCCTCCGTTCGTGCCGGGTTCGCCTTTTTCACGAATCCGGACACTCTGTCCGTTGTCGATTCCTGGCGGGATGCTCACCGAAATTTTCTTTTTGTTGGATATATACCCGTTGCCATGACAATGCGGGCATTTTTCTTTCACAACTTTACCGGTACCACGACAGTCCGGACAGGTCTGTACATTCTGCACCATGCCAAACAGTGACTGCTGTGTGAACATTACTTTACCCTTGCCGCCACACTTTGTACAAGTCTCAGGTTTCGTTCCAGGCTTTGCACCGCTTCCTTGGCACTGCGGACAATCGTCTTTCAATACCAGTTCCAATTCCTTTTCACATCCAAAGACCGCTTCTTCAAACGTAATCCGCACACTGGCACGTACATTGGCTCCTTTCATCGGCCCATTGCTGCTTCTCCTGCTGCTGCCGCCGCCGAAAAAGTCACCAAAAATGTCACCAAAAATATCACCAAAATCCATACCCGAGAAGTCGAATCCACCGGCTCCCCCGCCACCGCCTTCAAAAGCTGCGTGGCCAAACTGGTCATACTGCCTGCGTTTTTCCGGATCGCTCAAAATCGCATAGGCTTCGGAAGCTTCCTTGAATTTTTTTTCTGCTTCTTTATCACCAGGATTCATATCCGGATGGTACTTTTTTGCGAGGACCCGGTAAGCTTTTTTAATTTCCGAATCCCCGGCGTTTTTTGCTACCCCTAGAACCTCGTAATAATCTCTTTTCTGCTCTGCCATAACTTTTCCTCTGCCTGCACAATAAATTTATCTCTGTATTCCCTATTCTCTACGTATACTCTCTTTCACCTGTCAATGGAATATCTCCCATATCCATTGCTTATAAACAGCCTGACAGCCTCTGATTTTTATAGCTTCCTATTCCGAAAGACTAGACTTCCTTAAAATCAGCATCTACGACATCGTCGTCTGCCGCTCCCGCATCTGTGTTTCCTCCAGCTGCGCCGGCAAAATCAGACGGGTTCGGTCCTGCTCCCGCACCCTGTGCTGCCTGTGCATTCTCATACATTTTTGCAAATACTTTCTGTGCGCTTTCTGTCAGCTTCTCTTTTGCTGCTTTGATTTCATCTACCTGTGCATCGGTCAGATTTTCAGCCTGCGGATTTGCTTCCAGTAAAGCTTTTAACGCATTCAGATCTGCCTCAACTGCCGCTTTGTCAGACGGATCCAGACTTGCGCCAACCTCTTCCAGCGCTTTTTCTGTCTGGAAGACAAATGAATCTGCATCATTTCTTGCGTCGATCGCTTCCTTACGCTTGCGGTCCTGTGCTTCATATTCTGCTGCTTCCTTAACCGCGCGGTCAATCTCATCATCCGACATATTGGAGCCTGCTGTAATCGTGATATGCTGTTCCTTGCCTGTACCCAGATCTTTTGCAGACACGTTTACGATACCATTGGCATCAATATCAAACGTTACTTCGATCTGCGGTACCCCACGGCGTGCTGGCGGTATTCCGTCCAGACGGAACTGTCCCAGTGACTTGTTGTCTCTTGCAAACTGTCTTTCACCCTGTACCACATTGATATCTACGGCTGTCTGGTTGTCTGCCGCCGTAGAGAAAATCTGGCTCTTCTTGGTCGGAATTGTAGTATTTCTCTCGATCAGTCTGGTAGCAACACCACCCATTGTCTCAATCGACAGGGATAACGGAGTAACGTCCAGCAGAAGAATCTCCCCTGCACCCGCGTCTCCGGCCAGCTTGCCGCCCTGAATCGAAGCGCCGATCGCTACACATTCATCCGGATTTAAGCTCTTGTTTGGCTCTTTGCCTGTCAGCTGTTTTACTTTGTCCTGAACCGCAGGGATACGTGTAGAACCGCCTACGAGCAATACTTTTGTAATATCCCCGTTTGTAAGGCCGGCATCCTTTAATGCATTCTGTACCGGAATGGCTGTACGTTCTACCAGATCTCTGGTCAGCTCGTCGAATTTCGCTCTTGTCAGGTTCATGTCAAAATGCTTTGGTCCCTCGGCAGTCGCTGTGATGAACGGCAGATTGATGTTTGTCGTCGTAGCGGACGATAACTCTTTCTTTGCCTTTTCCGCTGCTTCCTTTAATCTCTGCAGCGCCATCTTGTCACCGGAAAGATCCACGCCTTCTGCTTTCTTAAACTCTGCAATCATCCAGTCCGTTACTTTCTGGTCAAAATCATCCCCGCCGAGTCTTGTATCTCCATTGGTAGACAATACTTCAATAACGCCATCCCCGATCTCAATAATCGATACATCAAACGTACCACCACCAAGATCATATACCATGATCTTCTGCTCATTTTCATTGTCCAGTCCATAAGCAAGCGCAGCAGCCGTCGGCTCGTTGATAATACGCTTTACTTCCAGGCCAGCGATCTTACCTGCATCCTTGGTCGCCTGTCTTTGTGCGTCATTGAAGTAAGCCGGTACTGTAATGACTGCATCCGTCACCTTTTCTCCCAGATAGCTTTCCGCATCTGCTTTCAGCTTCTGTAAAATCATCGCAGAAATCTGCTGTGGTGAATATTTTTTATCATCAATCGTTCTGCCGTGATCCGTACCCATATCCCTCTTAATCGAGATAATTGTCTTTTCAGCATTCGTTACTGCCTGACGCTTTGCAGGTTCACCGACAAGACGCTCGCCTGTCTTTGTAAAAGCTACGATCGAAGGTGTCGTTCTGGCTCCCTCCTGATTTGCGATTACGGTTGGCTTGCCGCCTTCCATAACTGCTACACAACTGTTTGTGGTTCCAAGGTCAATACCTATAATCTTACTCATGGTTCATTCCTCCTAAACTCTGCTGCTTTTCCATGCATCTTTATATCTGCCGCAGCATGCTATATGATTATACTACAATTTATAGAAAATATATATATAAAATTTAACCGGCTGATTGATATAGAACTGGTATCCTGTCTCAGCTTACGACCGCCACCATACTGTGCCTTACGACGCTGTCGCGGTATGTGTAGCCTTTCTGCAGCTCCTGCGCGACAATCCCGGATTCGTATTCATCACTTTCCGTCTGCATCACCGCATTGTGCAGATTCGGGTCAAATTCCTTTCCAACCGCCTCGATCGGCTTCACATCCGCTTCCTCCAGCATTGTCATCAGCTGTTTATAAATCTTATTCATGCCATCTACAAACGCATCCTCTTTCTGCTCCTGTGGCACTGCCGCAAGACCGCGTTCAAAATTATCTACCACCGGAAGCACTTTTTCTATAATGCTTTTCGCGCCGATTTCATACATCTGGGTCTTTTCTTTATCTGTGCGCTTGCGGAAATTGTCAAACTCTGCCATCTGGCGTCTGACCTGATCAGTCAGTTCCTCGATTTTTTCATCCTTTTTATCTTTTTTCTTATTTTTTTTGAAAAATCCTTTTTTCCCGCCGGACGAACCAGCTTCTGCTGTGCTTTCCTTCCGGTCTTTAATATCTTCACCGGAATCATCAGAAGATTCTTCCTCTTCATCCGTATCCGCCACTTCATCCGCAGCATCATTTGCATCGTCATCGGAAGATTCCTCCCAATCCGGATCATCTGCACGGATATTATCTGCGGTATCTGCCCCGTCTATACCATTCTGCGGCTGTGCATCGTCACCGGCATGCGTTTCCCGTGACTGTGCACCATCCTGATCTTCCTGTGCTGTATCCTGCTGAAGATCTTCTTCCATCTTCTCCCTATTCATTTCCACGCGCCCTGCTCCTTTCTATATTAAAACCAGATTAAAACCAGATGTACCTAAGACAGCCATATCCATACAAACCGCTGTCTTTTCTCATCGATATCCGGCTGTTGTTGCTTTCATCAGCTGCATGCCCTGCGATTTTGAAATAACCGGACCAGACAGCATATTATCCGCCATCAGGTTTTTCGTCTGATTCAGATTTCTGATAAATACCATCCAGCTGCTTTTTTAAATGTTTGAGATTATTCAGTACTCTTTCATAATCCATCCGCTTTGGCCCTATGATCCCGATCGTTCCGGTGATCCCGTCGCCAAGCTCATACGTCGCTGTCACAACACTGCAGTCCTTCATCGTCTTGATCGGACTCTCATCACCGATATAGACCTGAATACCGGTCTGCGGCCCCTGCTCTGTGAGCTTATCGGTAATCATATTCGCGAGCACCTGTTTTTCTTCAAACGCAGAAATAAACTCACTTGCCTTTTCGGAATTGCTAAGCTCCGGATATTTAAAAATATTGGTTGCCCCGCTTGTATAAATCTGAAGATCTTCGTCCTCACCGATCGCCTCCGCCACAGCATCCAGCACATCCCCTACGATTTTGCTGTGGATGCCTGCCTGATCTTTCAGCGCGGAGATCGTACCAAGATTAATCTGTTCCATCGACAGTCCGTTCAGACTTGTATTCAGCAGAATGTTCAGCTTTAACAGCTGCTCATCCGTCAGCTCTTCTTCAATCCCCAGCATTTTATTTTTTACAATATTGCCTTCCAGCACAATGACACAGAGTATCTGGCCTGCATCCACTCTGGACAGCTGGATAAATTTCAGCTTGCTGCGATGGTAGCGCGGACCGGTAATCATGGCTGCATATTCCGTATTATTGGCCAGCAGTCTGGCAACCTTTTTCAATACCTTTTCCATCTTTTCGGTATGCTCAATCACAAGATTTTGCATATCGCTGATCTCCTGATTTTTTTCCGCGATCAGATTGTCTACATAAAACCGGTAGCCCTTGTCAGATGGAATCCGTCCGGCTGAGGTATGCGGCTGGAGAATATATCCTAATTCTTCCAAATCTGACATCTCATTGCGGATCGTCGCAGAACTCAGATGCAGATCGGTGTACTTTGAAATCGTCCTGGAACCAACCGGTTCACCAGTCTCAAGATAGTTCTGAATGACT
>CANTHI010000309.1 GCA_947653505.1 uncultured Eubacterium sp. | reverse complement strand
AGATGCAAGGTTTTTTAACGAAATCTGGTAATATCCTGAATAAATTGTAAAAAAATATGATGGTTACAGGATTTTTTTCTAAAAAACGGGATTCCTGCGACTTTATTACATTTATAAACCGACTATCAGAAAGTACAATTTTTGATAGTTGGTTATATCTGTAAGATACAGAAGGTAATGGGAAATAATGGGCAAAACAGATGATATTTGCCACTTGATCAGGATAAATAACTGAAGGGCAGGATGCTGGTATCATGTGCCGCAGATATTTTATGGAATAAAATAAAGGTAAGGTGAGCAGGATGCGGTTTATATATTGTCCGAACTGCTTTCGCGCAGGTTATGACGGGATACGCTGCCCATCCTGCAATTATCAGAATCAGGGTATGGGGGCGCATTTCAGCCTTGCGCCAGGCGTACAGTTAAAGCAAAGGTATTGGATTGGCAGGGTGCTGGGGAAAGGCGGATTTGGGATTACGTATCTGGCGCTGGACGGCAGGTCACGCCGGAGGTGCGCGGTCAAGGAATATTTTCCGTCGGAATTTTCTGCGCGTGGGCGTGACGATGTCAGTGTGACGGCGCTGACGCTGTCGCAGGAGGAAGCGTACCAGCACGGAATCGAAAAGTTTATGGAAGAGGCCAGATGTCTGCATGATATGTCAAATATTAAGAGTATTGTCAATATTTGGGATTGCTTTAGGGAAAATGGGACTGCTTATTTTGTGATGGATTTTCTGGATGGCTGGACGCTCAGGCAGGAGTTTAAAGCAAACGGGGAGAGGATCCCTTATGAAAAAGCAACGGCCATTCTGCTGTCGGCTATGAGAACGCTGATGCGTGTTCATGAGAAGGGCATTATTCACAGGGATATCAGTCCGGAGAATATTTTTCTGACGAAGAGTGGGCAGGTGATCCTGATTGATTTTGGAGCCGCCAGAGAATACCTGCAAAAGGAAAAGAATGCAAAGGGTGAATTTTCTGTGCTCATTAAGCACGGGTTTGCTCCACCGGAACAGTATTATACGACAGGAAACCAGGGTACCTGGACGGATGTGTATGCTCTTGCGTCGACTTACTATTACATGGTTTCCGGCGAACGTGTGCCGCAGGCAATGGAGCGTATGAGAAAGGGGAGCAGACTGACAGAGCTTTCATCGATCTGCCAGGTGCCGCCAAGGGTGTCCAGGGTTATCCAAAAGGCATTGGAAATGGAGCCAAAAAAAAGGATTCCGGACATGGGGCAGTTTTACGACGAAATGCGCCGGGCTATTGCAAAAGGCGGTGGTGCAGTACCGCCTTTGCCTGATACAAAAGATGTGCAGGCGCAGGGGTATCTGAGCCGTATGGAAGCAGGCGGAAGAAAGCAGCGCTGGCTGCGGCCGCCATATCAGCCAATGCTGATGGGGAGAACGCTGACCGATAAGTGCGATATTATTATTGACCGGACGGACCGCAATATCAGCAGGGAACATTGCTATGTTACATATCTGCCGGACGCAAATGCGTTTCAGGTGTATGACAATTCAGAGCATGGGATATATGGGCCGCAGGGCAGGCTGGAAAAGCATAAAAATGTTTTATTCCCGGCAGGAACCATGTTTTATGAAGTTTCACAAAAGTATCAGTTTTTGCTGGAGGTAGAATAATGTGGTTTCGCAGGAAAAAAGAGCGGGAGGCGGCACAGGCAGGGCGGATGCATACCATACAGGAATCCGCAGAACAGAAGTTTCCAGATAGAGAAATAAATAGTATGCAGGAATCCTGGCAGGCGGGAGAAAACGACAGATACAGATATCCGGATGCGGGGGAAATTATGCCATATGCCACAGATATGGAAAGTAATGGTATGCCGTATGTTCCGGATACAGGAAGCAGCGTTATGCCGTATGCAGCAGACACGGGAAATAGTGGCATGCCGCCATATGTTTCAGACACGGGAAGCGGCAGTATGCAACAGATATTAGATATGGGAAACAGCAGCATGCAGCAGACATTGGACGTGAGCAGCGACAGTATGCAGCAGACATTGGACATGAGCAGCGACAGTATGCAGCAGATATTGGACACACCGGGTACGAGAAGCAGCAGTGCTCCGCGGACATCAGGCACGAGAAGCAGCAGTGTCCGGCAGACGCCGGGCATGGGAAGCGCTGTGCAGCAGTCTCAGAGGCATGGGAGCGGTGCCGTGCAGAAATCTGCGGGCGGGCAAAACCGGCGGAAGGTGCTTGTGCCGGTTTTGCATTTGTATCAGTATATGGAGCAGGGCAACCGGAAGTATCAGCAGGATGCGATTTATGTGTCTGCGACGGGTACGGTTCCGCTATCCGGCAAAAAAATGGTCCGGGTGCTCGCGGTGGTGTGCGATGGCATGGGAGGCATGGAAGACGGCGGAAAAGCCAGCCGTACGGCTGTGCAAATATTGGGAAAAGATTTTGCAAAAATAAAGGACGATCCGGGTATTCAGCTTCCGGCATTTCTGCTGTCTGAGGTACAGCGGATCGACCGCCTGATTTATCATTATTCTGGCGGCGCTTCCGGCACTACGGTTGTTGCGGCGGCTGTGGAAAATGACAGGCTTTACTGGATATCGGCTGGTGACAGCCGCATGTATCTGCTGCGGCAGGGCAGGCTTGAGCGGCAGACACAGGACCATAATTATATGCTTCATCTGATGCAGATGGGGATGAGTGCCGAAGAGGCAAGGGCGCAGAAAGGGAGCGGGGCGCTTACGAGTTTTCTTGGAGTAGGCAATATTGGCAGCTCCGGCCTGATCGGACGCAATCTCCGGCCAATCCGGCTGCAGGTAAACGATATCCTGCTTTTGTGCAGTGATGGGATTACAAAGACAATACCAGACGGACAGATACGGGAAATCCTGATGAATCAGGCAGGCGGAGCCAGTCAGAAAGCCCGGATGCTTGTACAGACAGCGACGCGTAAAAATACACGTTCACAGGATAACACGTCCGCTCTGGTTTTGGAATATGCGATGGAAAAAATTGACGGCAGGTAATCAGTGATACATAAGAAAAATATACATAAGAAAAGGGAAAGGACAGGGCAGCGGTTATGAATCAGAGGAAATGTGAAAAATGTGGGAATATTTATGACGCAAAATATCCGGCCTGCCCGCACTGTTCTGCGGGTATTACGGAAGATGAATGCGACGTCACGCAGTCTTATGCGTCATATCATCAGGAATTATCGTCCGGTGCAAATACGGACAGCGGACCGGAATCTGATGTTACATGGGGAAGAGAGTTGTATGGCGGGGATATGTTTCAGGGCACATATGCGGATAACCTGGAGCAGACGGATGGCGCCATACCGGTCGCAGACACGGGATTTGAGTTTATGGGAGGAGTAGATGATGACGCTGACAGGACACAGAGCTTTTACAGCGTAAAAAGAGCTGACAGGGAGTTCTCTCTGGAACCGGCTGTTGGCTGGGTGGTCTGTCTGAAAGGGAAAAATATCGGAAGAGATTACCGGCTGTGTGTTGGAAAAAATTATATCGGCCGTTCGGAGTCGATGGATATTGCTTTGAGGGGCGAGCCGACAGTATCGCGGGAAAAGCATGCCACGCTGCTGTATGAACCAAAAAAGAGTGTTTTTCTGGTGCAGCCTGGTGAATCCAGGGAGCTGGCATATCTGAACGACGAGCTCATTTTGCAGCCGCAGGTGTTAAAGCAGGGGGATATCATTACAGTCGGGGAAGTAGATCTGCTGTTTGTGCCGCTTTGTTCCAGAGATGGATTCCGGTGGGGACAGCTGCAGAAAGCAGATAGAACAGGAGAAAATGAACGATGGAGGGAAACAGTCCGGCAATTCCACAGGTCAAATGGAAGACGGGGATTCCGGCGGTTCTTTGGATCAGCAGGAAGGAGAGTATTCCGACAGTTCTTCAGATCAGAATGGAAACGGGGATTCCGATGGTTCCACCGATCAGCAGGAAGGCGGACAGTCCGATGGCTCCGTGGATCAGAATGGAGACGGGGCTTACGATGATTTTTCCGGTCAGCAGGAAGGCGGACAGTCCTCAGAGTCATCGGATCAGGACCCGGATAGGCAGACTTCAGACGGGGCGCAGAGTGATGACGGACAGGCAGATGAAGATTCGGAAAATGTGGAAGATGATGACGAATGGGCAGATGGCGATGACGAATGGACAGATGCATGGACGGGAGCAGATGACGATATGGAAGATATCGAATGGGCAGATGACAAAGAAAAAATCAGCGAGGCTGAAGTCTCCAGCGCGGACCGTGCAGAGCCATATGCCGGAGAGACAGTTTATACAGCGAAAACGGTCACATCAGGCAGGACATCAAATAGTTATGCAAAGCTGGACCAAAATTACAAGACAGGCGCAGGAGTAGGCAATGATATATTTCTGCTGCTTGCCGTCATATGCGGAATCGCAGCTATTGGCCTGGCGGCAGCAAAGAGTATGTGTAAAAACTAGTCTGAAGCAAATGCGGGAAAGGAGCGGACATGCTGTTAGATTGGACAACAGAAGAAAAAACGTTATCTGATATGAAAAGAATCATAGCTGCAGTCTGGCGCATGAACAGTTCCCAGATGCGGTCTTTCTGCCGGAAATTGCAGAAAAATCAGCAAAAAATACTTCCCGGATGTCTGGGAGACGCATTTCTCGAAATACTAAAGCAGATTTCCGATGCCGGGACAGCTGGTGCAGGAAAGATTTGGCCGGCATTGACAAAAGATATCGGACATTTACAGAACTTCATACATGCAAATAAAAACAGAGACCGGAAAGAATGGATAAAAGCTCTGGGCAGATTAGAAGCAGAACCGGACAGATACTTTCAAACACAACTGGGCATGGCGTTTATTCCTGTGTTAAAAGAAAAGACAGGAATACAGCTGGCCGAAAAGCAACAGCAGGATGTTTCTGAAAGTTCTCAAAAGAAAAGAAACCGTGCGGCTGCATTCAGCTGTCCGGACCATCAGGAAGAGCTGGAAAAGCTTGCGCTATGGCTGATGCATGATTCAGACAGCGGTCCCAAAGACAGGAAAAGAAAAAAGATCGTTTTTTTCCCGGAAAAGATAAAACGGGCTGCAATTTTAGTCTTCGCAAGTCTGTCAGCCTGTTTTATGGCTGTCTGGCTGCATG
>CANTHI010000308.1 GCA_947653505.1 uncultured Eubacterium sp. | reverse complement strand
ACTGCTTTCCACGATAGTCTACGATAATATCAGTCCGTCTGTTGTCTCTGGTTCAATGGACAAAAGCCAGTTTATTCAGGATGGAAATTTAAACATGGATCTTGTATTAATGAAATTTATGGCCTGCTGGGATGAACTGTACAGTTCTGCAGATGAAAAATTTATAGAAGAAAATGGGCGGAAATTTTTTCTGCTGTATTTAAAACCGATTATTAATGGGATTGGAAATTATTATATAGAATCCAGAACCAGAGACAACAGACGGACTGATATTATCGTAGACTATCGTGGAAAGCAGTACATTATAGAAATAAAGATATGGCGGGGGAAGGTGTATGAAGATCAGGGTGTGAAGCAGCTGGCTGAGTATCTGGATGCATATCATGCAAAAAAAGGATATCTGATCAGCTTCTCGTTTCTTAAAAATAAGGTTTCTGGTGCAAGGGAAATTCAGGCAGGTGAGAAATGCATTTTGGAAATCATCGTCTAACCGGACAGCGGCCGGATACTATTTGCAGTTTTTCCGGCCGCTGCGTTCTGGTTATCCCTGGTACAGCAATTTGCAAATACTCATACACTAAGCACTCGATATTTGTGCTGTGTACCCATATGCCCGCTACTTTCTTTCAATCAGATAATAAGCAGCAGAAAACGGCGGCAGATCGATATGATAATGATCTTTTTCCGGCACGACAGCAGTTTCTTTTACTTCTGTACTTCCGCCGTAACGCGCATCATCGCTGAGCAGCAGCAGTTCCATCTTTTTTGCATCCGGCAGCGACAGGGTATAGTCCTTCTGCTCTGTATCGGAAAAATTAAACAGAGCGGCAATCCGTTCCTTACTGCTGATCCGCTCAAACGCGTAAATGCACTTTGGTTCCTGATGGCAGTCCAGCCACTGGAAGCCTTCTTTTTCAAAGTCATGTTCAAAAAAAGCCGGATGTTCCAGATACAGACGGTTTAAGTCCATCATGAACTGATGAAAACTCTGGTGGGCAGGGTAATCCAGCAGGTTCCAGTCCTGTTCCCGTTTTTCATCCCATTCGCGGAAATGGCCGATCTCATTTCCCATGAAATTCAGTTTTTTGCCAGGATGCGCGTACATGTACATATAAAATGCTCTTGCCTGCGGGAATTTCCTGCTGTAATCGCCATTCATTTTTTGCAGAATCGTAGCTTTTCCGTGGACGACTTCGTCGTGGGACAGAGGAAGCAGAAACTGGTCGTCATAATAATACATCATGGAAAATGTCAGCTTGTGGTAATCGCGGCTGCGGTACTGCGGGTCTGTGCGGAAATAATCCAGCGTATCGTTCATCCAGCCCATATCCCATTTGTAATCAAAACCAAGTCCGCCTTCTGATACGTCTTTGGTAACTCCCGGATAGGAGGTGGAGTCCTCAGCAGCCAGAATTGCAGCCGGATGCAGCATTTTTAAGCCCTGATTCATGTATTTTAAAAATTCTACGGCGTTCATATTGACGCCGCGCCCCGGGTCGCCCTGCCAGTAGATGGCACGGCTGATGGCGTCCATGCGCAGACCGTCAATGTGATATTCGGTCAGCCAGTAGTTTGCCGCTGACTGCAGGAAACTGCGTACTTCGCCGCGGGAGTGCATAAAATTACAGCTGCCCCATTCACTGACACCGACGGCGTTGTGCGGATATTCGTATAAAGCGGTTCCGTCGTAAGAGCTGAGTGCGTAGTCATCGACGGCGAAGTGTACCGGTACAAAATCCATAATGATGCCGATCTGGTTCTGATGGAGACGGTCAATCAGTGCCCTCAGCTGGTCCGCGGTACCGTATCTGGAAGTAGGGCTGAAAAATCCGGTCGACTGATAGCCCCAGGATTCATCGCTTGGATATTCATTCAGCGGCATGACTTCCAGATAATTGTAGCTGTTTTCTTTCAGATATGGAATGAGGATATCCGCCATTTCTTCGTAGGTATACCAGTCGTCCGGCTGACCGGATGGTTTGCGGAAAGAACCCATATGGATCTCATAAATATTTAGTGGTTTCTTTTTACAATCATTGCGGGACTGCATCCATTTTTTGTCGTGAAACTGATAAGTGTCCATGTCACGGATATACGACGCGGAATTTGGCCGCAGCTCCATACCAAAACCGTACGGATCGCAGTGGTCGATACACCGGCCGTCGCGGCCATAAATACGGTATTTATACATCATGCCTGCAGACGCGTTTTCTATCTGGCATTCCCAGAAATGTCCATCGTGGATTTTATGCATTTCTGTTTCCTGCCATCCGTTAAACTCGCCGATCAGGGCGATCCGGGATGCGCCAGGGGCAAAGGTTCTGAACGTTGCGCCATGCTCTGTCAGATGTGCGCCGAGAAACTGATACGCATCAAATATTTTTCCTGTATAAAATCCATAATAGTCCATAAAAACCTCCTTGCATATAATAGACAATAGTTGTTTATTTTGGTATGATAATCATACAGGAAAAAAACGGAAACTGCCACCAACATTTTTTATGATCTGGCGGATAAGCAACGGATTTAAAATATTGTCGTTTTTTGGAGAAATGATTTATGGATATCAGAATGGAAAAAACAGAGAAAGCAATTAAAAATGCATTTATGGAGCTGCGTTCCAGAAAGCCACTCGAAAAAATAACGGTCAAAGAATTGTGTAGTCTGGCCTGTATTAATAAATCTACGTTTTACTCCCACTATGAGGATCTGTATGCGCTTTCGGAGGCGCTGGAGACGGAAACGGTAGCGTCGGTATTAAAAAGCATTCCGCATGCGCAGCAGTATACGTTTGAAAATCTGAATGTGGTAGCCAGAGAGCTTTGTCTGGCTTTTGTGTCGCATATTTCCCTGATTCAGATTTTATTTTCCGGAAAAGGGCACAGCTATCTTGCGGAAAAGCTGGAGACGGAAATCAAAAAAACGGTGTTTGGGAAATATCCGGAATACAAGGAAGACCCGGAAAAAAATATACTGCTGACGTTTTGTATTCATGGGGCATATTATGCGTACTGGAACAATCAGGACGTGGATATGGACACGCTGCTGCAGGTCATCGAACATATTGTAAAAGTGCTGCAGGAAGAAAAAAGCTTATGCGGGAAAAAGGAAGGAGGGGAAGCGGATGAAAAAAAGATTTAATACAACCGGATTGTGTCTGCCCCAGAAGCATTATATGGCAGATATATCAGAACATCTTTTGAAAATAGCTGCATATGTCCGGGAGGGCAGTTATTTTTCGATTCAGTGTGCAAGACAGTATGGGAAGACAACGACGCTGTATGCACTGGCACATTGCCTTGCGCCGGATTATCTGGTGATCAGCCTGGACTTTCAGGCATTAGGAAATGCTTCTTTTGAAAATGAAAATATTTTTTCGCTTACGTTTGCAGAATCCTTTCTCAGGGAGTTGCAGCTTTCCGATGAGAAACATCCAGCCCGGATGAAAGAGCAGACCGGACGGTTACAGGCGGTTTTGCAGAGCAGGGATGACAGATTTGTATTGTTTCATTTGTTTGGCCTGCTTTCTGCGATCTGTCAGACTGCTTCAAAGCCAGTGGTACTGATGATTGACGAAGCGGACAGCGCTTCTGATCATCAGGTGTTTTTGGATTTTCTTGCCCAGCTGAGGTATTATTATCTGGAAAGGGAAAAAAGAGGAAGACCGGCGTTTCATTCTGTCATATTGTCAGGTGTGTATGATATCCGAAGATTGAAAATGAAAATCCGTTCTGAAGGGGAACACCGGTTTAACAGCCCGTGGAATATTGCGGCAGATTTTCATGTGGATATGAGCCTGAGTCTGAAAGGAATTATACAAATGCTGGAGGATTATGAGGAAGACCATCATACGGGTATGGACACAGAAGCGGCCGGCAGGCTGATTTATGATTATACGTGCGGATATCCATTTCTGGTTTCCCGTATTTGTGTGTTGGTTGAAGAAAGTGTATATGGAGAAGCAGATTTAAACGGCATTGTCAGGGCGTGGTCAAAAGAAGGGATTCTTGCGGCAATCCGTACACTGCTTGCGGAAAGAAATACGCTTTTTGAGTCGCTGACCGAAAAGCTGGACCGGTATCCGGAGCTGGAACAAATCCTTTATACATTGTTATTTTCAGGAAAAACAGTTCCATATAATGAAGATTCGGAAATCATTACACTGGCTGCGATGTTTGGATTTGTGAAAAATGAGGATGCCAGTGTTGCGGTCGCAAACCGCATTTTTGAGATGCGCCTTTACAACCGCTTTCTTTCTGCCCGTGAGCTGCAGGAGCATGCTATTTATAAAGCTTCCCTTTGGGAAAAAAACCAGTTTATTATTGGAGGACAGCTGGATATGCGCAGAGTGCTGGAGCGGTTTGTACAGCATTTTACGGATCTTTACGCAGGAAGCGGGGAAACATTTTTAGAGGAATCGGGCCGGAAACTGTTTTTGCTATATCTGCGGCCAATCATAAATGGAGTTGGGAATTATTATATTGAGGCACGCACAAGAAGTATGGGACGCACGGATGTGATCGTGGATTACCGGGGCGTCCAGTATATTATAGAAATGAAAATATGGAGAGGAAAGGAATATCACAGTCGCGGAGAGCATCAGATCGCAGGTTATCTGGACGATTATCATATCAGAAAAGGGTATATGCTCAGCTTTTGCTTTGGCCAGAAAAAGCAGACCGGTGTACGTGAAATTGTGATTGGGGATAAAACTGTGATAGAGGCAATTGTATAGAAGCAATTAAAATAGAAGCAATTGCCGTAGAAGTAATTGTCATAGAAGTAATCGTTATAGAAGTAATTATCGTAGAAGTAATCGTATAGAAGTAATCGTATAGAAGTAATTGTCATAGAAACAATCATATAGAAATAATCGTATAGAAACACTTGTATAAAAAAATTGTTATATAAACAGCCGGATTGATGAAAGGCAGGAATATTCATTCATCAGCCAGGCTGTTTTTTGAAAGTATTTTTTTTGGAAGAATAGAAAACGGAATTTTGCTTTATTATTTTTATATACGATACTGCAGATAAGACCTGCAGTCCGTACGGGCCGGATTGCAGGGTGACAGAAGAGCTTATGGAGGGAAAAACGGCAGAGAAGACAATACAGTTATTAGTGGATGGGAGAGTGAT
>CANTHI010000307.1 GCA_947653505.1 uncultured Eubacterium sp. | reverse complement strand
CTGGAGCGGACACAGCAGACGGGGCAAATTTCCTCTCCCAGCGTCCGCGCAGCCAGAATGTAACACTTTTATGTAAATTGTTGCATTCTTTGCTTAAGTATTCTCCTATGGAGCCGCTCACAGTAACGATTCGGGTGATAATGAAAATTTGCTTAGCTCATATTTTAAATGCATTCTCCGGCTCCTGATTCAGTCTGCTATTAATCGAAGAGATCTCCTTACACCATTTCAGCCGTTCCCTGTGACTGAAATGCGCGATTTCATCGGCGCTCCAGTGCATATAGTATCCGATAAAGGCCATCTCTTCATATATTTTTTCTGCCGGATAAGTCACGATGGTCCGGCTTCCATAAAATTTACCGGAATATCCAGCTTTTTGCCGCAGTGCGGACAAATGCCCTGATACGACGGCAGCTCCATCGTATTGATCTTCTGATACAAATCCTGCAGATAAGCCAGATCCATCGTATACAGTTTTTCTATCACATTCGTATCCACAGCCGCGAGCGTTCCCAGCTTTGTCACAACCCTTGCCAGCAGGATGATCGTCAGATAGGCCGGATTCTGCTGTACGCGCGGATCGCGCAGCGGCAGAATCTCATCGCCCGCGTTTGCCAGCCGCATCACCCCTTCTTTATGTACATTGCCCTGCAGGTCGACAAAGCCCCGCGGCAGGGTAAAAGTAAATTCCTCCTGAAATGCCATGATTATCCTCCTGCCCCTTTATCCAAAAATACTTCCCAGCAAACCGGTGAGCGCTCCGGTTCCATTTCCAATAATACTGCCTATCAGCGAGACTTTATCACCCTTTTTCCTGGTATCTTCTTTTTTCGACAGCCCCATACTGTTTCCAATCAGTCCAAGCAGCCCGCCAATCCCGCCTGCAACGCTTCCGGCCAGGCCACTGATCGCGGATGCCTTTTCACTATCTTTTTTAGCATTTTTCCAGTCAAAAACGCCCTGAGCGATTCCTGCTCCGCTCCCAATCAGGCCGAAGATATTGCTGACCCATCCTGCGGCTGTATTATCTTTGCCGTCCTTTTTCTGATGTCCGCCTATAATATCAGTAATCCCGCTGATGATCCCTGCTCCGCTCCCGATCATGCCGGCAATCGAACCGTTTTTTTTATTCTGCGCTTCTTCCCGGTTTTCCTGCGAGAGATTCGTACTATTCAGCTTTTCTTCCGCTTCTGCAAAATCCTTGATGCCCTTCCCGCCGCCCATCAAAGATGATGCAAGGCCGAACGATCCGGCAGATATTCCCAGATTTCCTACCGTCTTATCATCCGCGCCCGTCGCATCCGCAATATCAGTTGCAAGACTGAGGCCATTTCCGACTCCTCCGGCCGCGCTGCCGCCTCTGCCCAGAATCTCACCAAGTACATCTAAAAATCCCATTTATTTCCTCCCATCCGCTGCCGCAGGTCAGGAAACTCTCGTCATCCCTTCATGGGCAATTTCCAGTGTCTCAATCGCTACTTCTGAGGAAGTTGCATTAAAATCAGGCGCCGTATACTTCATCGGCCAGGCATTGATCACCTGCCAGGAAGCTGCCGGCGCTTCTTCTTCGTCCAGTAACGTGACCGTGATCGTCTTACGCTGTACAGCGCCTTCTACACCTGCGATAATCCAGTCGTACAATACCATAGAATCCACAAGCCCCTGTTTCAGGGTAATGTTACCGTATTTTTTTAATCCCGGGATCTTCATTGGCGTCGTCACCATATCGCCTTCCCGGTATTCGATGACATCAATCGACGCGTCAAATCCGGTTACTTCCGAAAAACCTCCCGCATCCAGTCCGTCAATTTCTACTTTATATCTAAATCTTCCATGTGGATATCCAGCCATAAAATATCCCGCTCCTTTCTAATCTGCTCTTCCTACTCTGCCGTATTCGTCTTCTGCGTAATCCTGAATATTACAAATTCAGCCGGTTTTACCGGTGCCACACCGATCACGCAGATCAGCCGTCCGTTATCGATATCATCCTGACTCATCGTATCGCGTCCGATATTCACAAAAAATGCTTCATCCGGCGAACTCCCGGCCAGCGAACCTTCCCGCCACATCGTATTTAAAAATACGCTGATCGTCCTCTGCACACGTACCCATAATACTTCGTCGTTCGGTTCAAAAACTGCCCAGTTCGTATTTGCCTTAATCGATTCTTCGATATAGATAAATAATCTGCGGACATTGATGTATTTCCAGCTCCCATCGCTGGAAGTCGTTCTCGCACCCCACACACGGATCCCGCGCCCCGGAAAGGAACGGATCAGGTTCACGCCCTTCGGATTCAGGATATCCTGCTCTCCTTTATTAAACTGGCAGTCCAGACCGACGCAGCCTCTGACGACTTCATTTGCCGGCGCCTTATGCACGCCCCTGCTGTTGTCGCTTCTGGCATAAATGCCAATCACAGAGCCTGACGGCGGAATCATAATATTTTTCTTATCCAGCGGATCAAATATCTGCAGCCACGGATGGTACATTGCCGCATACGTACTGTCTACAATTTCCCTGTGGTTGCTGACATCCTGTACTTTTCTCGCCTCTCTCGGCACATCCAGCACCGCGAAACGGCTGGCCAGATTTTCACAATGCGCTACGAGCGTCAGCTGTACATTCGGATCTGTAACGCCGGGCACCGCCATAATCGATACCACATCATTATCCGCAAAAGCCTGAATACCTGTACGGTTGCCGGCCCCGTTATCCACACCGATAAAGTCAGCCGCACTCATCGACGTGACCGAACCATTACTGCCACCGGAAAATGCTACTTCCACTTTTTGTACATTGCTGCCTGACGCCAGCTCATCAAACGGAGCTTGTGGCCCGGCCGGTTCTTTGCCCACATAGGTCACTTCTATCAGGTCTGACTTTGCTGTCTTTTTCGAAACAAAATTCGCTGTTTCTATATTAAAGGACAGGTTTTCGTACGTCTCTACAGCATCCGCATATTTTACTTCCATATGAAATTCACAGGTCATAATCACCTTATCCGGCAGCAGGTTTTTGTCCACTGCTGTCGCCGGAAGCGGATCTGTCAGCGTCAGCACATTATCCTGGCTCTTTAGAATCCTGGAATAAACAGAACTCTTTCCATCCTGATATACAATCACGTCACCTGCCATAAATCCGGCAGAACTTTTTACACGGTATCTCGGATCATCCTCTGTCCCAAGTATTTCATAAACCTGTGTTTTCGCCTTGCTGGACGGCGTAATCGTAACACTGATGTCATCACCCCAGATACCCGGATTTTTTGCCTGAAAGCTCAGTACCGCGGACTCCTGCGGAATCACCCCTTTGGAGCATTTTGCATCCGAAGGCGCGACACGCGAGATAAAGCAGCGCGAACCTCCGTTTAAGAAAAACTGCTCTACCGCATAGGCCAGAAAACGGTATTCCCCAAATTCATTTTCTGACAAATATCCTCCATACGTCCGCTTAAAATCCGCAAAATTTGTAACCAGCTGCGGAACTCCGGCTACCGGACCTCTCTCCGCAAGTCCGACAAACCCTGCCGTACTGGTACCGACGCCTTCCATCGGCTTGGAACCTGAATCAAATTCTTCTACATATACACCAGGTGATAAATATTCAGCCATATACTTCCAGTTCCGTTATGATACGAAACCGTTCCTCCCTTCTTATTCGTGTGTGATCTTACAGAAAGCATTGATCTTCTTTATAGTATAGAGACTGGTTCTCTACATTTTTATAAGCAATTCTATATTTTTCACTTTAAAGAATGTATCATCTGGTTACGTAATGTGTTACATATTGGCTGACCGGGAACCGGCCCTGTCTCATTGTGAACCTTCCGGTTCCTGAACTTCTGCCTGTGCAGCCCCTGCATCTTCCTCCCCTGCCTGTGCAGCCCCTGCGTCTTCCTCCCCTGTCTGTGCAGCAGATACAGACTGCCCTGCCTGTCGCGGCGGATTAAAAGAAACAGAAAAAGCAGCAGCAGACACCTTTCCAGCTTTCTGCCACGCATCACGCAGCTGTTTCATCATCTGCTTTCCGTCCTGTTCCTGCTTTTGCATACGGCTTTTCATCTGACGGATCCGGACGTCATACCATTGTGTCTGTACGGACTCTCCCGTCTCCAGACTTTTGCGCCTGCCCTCCCCCAGCTGCCGCAGCTGGCCGCGTTCCCGCTCCAGGCAAAGATGCGGCATTCTTTTTTCCAGCATCCGGCTTCCCGTCTGCGCGTAATATCGTCTGATCTGCCCCGCCATTTTTGCTGCCGGCAGGGACAGCTTCGCCTGGAACGCAACTGCTCCCTGCTGCCTGAGATCCGGATTCATATAAAAACTGCCCTCCGGCATGATCTCCCGTTTTTTCCGTTCCATACGCAACGTTTTTTCCGCTCCTTTTGTCACGGGCGCGTTATGCTCCCGCTTCTGTGACACCACAACAGCCGCCTCTTTCTTTTTATTAACCCCCAGCGCAATATTCCCATAAGAATTTTCCGCCCTGAAAGACTCCCGCATCCGCTCTGGCGCATCCTCCCCTTTTTTTACTTCCTGAAGGCCAGTCAAAGCCTGCTGTAACACGCGGTCCGGTCTGCTGCTTCTGATCCCGTTTCCATATGTATGATACAGCGCCTCAGACCGCTCCCACGGCAGTTTCACAGCTTCCTGCCAGGATGTTTCTTTCTTACTGCTGCTTTTTTCCTGAAATGGTTTGATCTGCGGTTCTTTTTTTCTTCTAATTTGTATTTTCATACGCTATCTCCATAAAGAACTGTCGTAAACTAAAGTGTTACATTTTCAGTTTGCGGACGCTGGTAGAGGAAATCTGCTGTGTCCGCTGCGGAATGCAGGGAGCCTTAAACTGGATAAAAACCTTACGAACCGGCCTTCCGGACGCTGGATGGGGGGAACCGGCCCATAGGCACGAACTTAGGTGAAAATGCAACAATTTACATAAAAGTGTTACATTTTGGCTATGCGGACGCCGGATGGGAGGCGGTGATCTGTCTGCCTGTTCCTTTTCCAGAATGTAAGAAGTTCTAAGTATTCTGCATCCAGATTGTGGTACCGGACGGGCGCGACACCTACTTCGCTCTGGCTATCGCCAGCAGCTAAAGGTGCCGCTTCGGCTACGCCGCCTGTGTATCGTGCAGAATA
>CANTHI010000306.1 GCA_947653505.1 uncultured Eubacterium sp. | reverse complement strand
CAAATTGCCAGAAGCCAGATTCTGTGCAGAACCAATCAACTTCGCCGTAGATTCCCATATAGCCCACCAGCCGCAAATTGGACATACATTTATTTCTTTTATATGATTATTCCATGTTGAAGTTTCTTTGTATATAGTTTTTAGATTACATTTACAAAAAATACATTTATCACTTCTTATTGTATTTTCTTCCGGACTATTACATTGATCCTGATATAACCATATAGACATTTTATAAAACCTCACATAATGTAATTTTCTTTGATTATAACATAATAATACAAATATGTACATATCTGTCTTCCGGATAACCGAAGTACTGCCTGCACGTTACTATTTACGGCCTGAGGGGGCCGCTCCTCATAGTAACGATTCGTGGCGCCCCTCACTCCTGAATCATATTCTCACGGAACCAGTTTCTGCCTTCTATCATAAAATAAAGAAAAGCGTTTCCATGCAGGAGATCCCGCTCTATGGTACAATATTGCAAATTTGTAAATGAACCACTCCCTTATTCTTACAAAGCGATGGAACCGTATATCGATATCCAGACGATGTATCTGCACCACGACAAACACCTTCAGACCTATATTGACAAACTGAATCATTTCATTGAGGAATGTCCGGCCCTGCAGTCCATGACCTTCACCGGACAGCCTGCCTGTGGCTTTGCACAGTTAAAACGGATTCTGAACAACCCGGACGAAATACCTGATTATGCGAGAATACAGGTTCAGAACAATGCCGGAGGCGTCTTTAACCACTGGTTTTATTTTAACGGACTAAGCGCCTGTCCAGCGGAAAAGCCGCAGGGTACGCTGGCGGAAAGCATCCACTGGCAGTACGGCAGTTTTTCCAGATTCCGTAAAGAGTTTACCAGAGCCGCCTTAGCCGTATTTGGTTCCGGCTATGCATGGCTGGCTGCGGATGCGCAGAAAAATCTGCACATCATACAGACTGCCAACCAGGATACGCCGCTTACAAGAAATCTGGCGCCTGTCCTCTGTGTGGACGTATGGGAACATGCATATTATCTGAAGCATAAAAATGTACGCGCAGATTATCTGCCGGACTGGTTTGCTGTCGCAAACTGGGACTGGGCACAATGGTGTTTTGACCATCCGGATGTTTTTCTGGAACAGGAATGATCAAAAGACACAGCTTCTAAACAAGCACCCGCTCCAGCCTCGCGCCCAGACGGCTTAAAATCTCGTTTGAAATCGTTCCAGCCTGCTTTGCGATATCGCAGACGGAGATTTCCAGATCGCCGCTACGGCCGATCAGTACGGCTTCATCTCCGGCCTGCACATCCGGAATGCCGCTGATGTCCACGGTCATCTGATCCATACAGATCCGTCCGATGACAGGGGCACATTTTCCGCCGATCAGCACGCTGCCAGCCCCGCACGACAATGCCCGCGGCATTCCGTCTGCATATCCGACTGAAAGCGTGGCAATACGCATATCCTGTTTTGCGGTATACTGGATCCCGTAGCCTGCGGATTCCCCCTGATAAAGCATCTTTACAGAGGCAATTCTTGCCTTCATGGACAATACCGGTTTTAACATATCGTTCCATGCCATCGTATCTTCCTTTGTACTCAGTACTCCATATAAAGCGATGCCGACTCTCGCATAATCTCCTGCCAGCTGCGGATAATTCAGTACTCCGTAGCTGGCCTGGATGTGTACAACAGGGCACGGATAGCCGCGCTCCTCCAGCTGTCTGACTGTCTGGTAAAACGCCCCGGCCTGCGCGGCTGTATAGTTCATGCCCTGCGCGGTCATCGTGTCCGATACGCAAAGATGCGTAAACAGCCCGTCCACGATCAGATGCTCCATTTCATAAATATCCATAATCTGCTCCAGACGCTCATTTCGTATTCCGATCCGGTGCATTCCCGTATCAATGCCGATATGCACATGCACCGTCCTTCCTGAATCATTCAGCAGGACGGCATAGCTGTGATCAATGACCGTCTGTGTCAGCTGGTATTTTTCCAGCAGCGCAAACTGCTCCGGATGTGTATAGCCCAGCACAAGAATCACTCCCCGGATCCCCTGTCTGCGCAGACGGATCCCCTCTGCCACACAGGCTACGCAGAAAGCATCCACACCTTCTTTTTGCAGCTCTTTTGCCACCAGGACCGCTCCGTGCCCATATGCATCGGCTTTCACCGCCGGCATCAGCCGGCAGGAAGCAGGCAGACGGTTTCGCAGCTGGCAGACATTGTGATGCAGCGCCTCACGGTCCACCTCCAGCCACGCGCGGGAACTGCGAAACAGACTTTCCGTCCGCCCTGTATCCGGATTTCCGTCTTTATGTCCCCGATTCTGCTCCACCCTGGATGTATGCAAAAAACGGTTATCCCGCAACTGCAGATTACGCTCCGTCCCCTGCCCGGTACAGATTCTACGCGGTATCCTTCGTTTACCCAAAAACTGCTGCAGCAGCGCAATGATTCCTGCAGCCACTGCAGATACAGACAATACACAGATATAGTGCACCAGACTGTTTTCCACCAGCATTTGGATATCCAATACCTTTGCCACACCACGCACGGCTACGATCATGGCCGGATGCAGGATATAGACCCATGTAGAAACAGTCACCGCATATCCTGCACGGCGCCCGCTCCTGACTGCAGCAGCCGCCTCTTCTGCCCGGCTGTTTTCTGCTTCTGGCTGCCTGCCAGATACTAACAGCAGTCTGTACAAAAAGAACATCACGACCGGCAGCAGCACATACATACTGTCATGCCGCTGTAACTCAAAGCCACGCAGCAGAAAGGCTTCTTCTGTCATGGCCAGAAAGGAAACACCAAGCCCCGCCCACAAAATCCGCCGGTCAGACAGCCTGCTCTGCGCGGTCTGCGCACCAAGCAGTAAAAACAGGGGTGCCATAAAAATCCCATTCCGTGTATAAGAAAAGACGTGAAATCCCGCCTCATAGAGCTCCGCAAGCGCTGGAACCATTTCCGTCAGTCCGTAATAGCTGTCCCCTGCCAGCCCGCACACATACAGTACCACTGCAGACAAAAAAAGCGGTCTGCCGCCAAACCTCCTGCCTGCCAGACAGACCAGCAGCACTCCGGTCATGCATGCCGGAAAATACCACAAATGATAAAATGTCCCGTCAAAAACAAGCATACGCAGCCCGTCCAAAGCAGAAATCCCGTCATAATGTCCGGCATAAATACCGACAGGCAGATACAGCAGGATAGAAATGGCATAAAGCAGCGCCGTTTTCCTCACATACCGGAGCGCCCTGCCGGGTCCTTTTGTCTGAATTTCCCCGGCTACAAACTGTCCTGTCACCATCAGAAAGAATGGAACCGCAATCCTTGCCAGCACTCTGGTCAGAAAAAAATCCGCACCTTCATCAAAAGAAGCAAGCGGCGAAGTATGAATTGCCACGACCAGAGCCGCAGCCGCCAGCCGGAACCAGTCCAGATTTTCATATCGTTTTATCTGACGCATGTTTCACCTCATTCGATCATTCTCTATGACTTTTTTCCAGAGCCAGCCCGATCACCCGGTCCAGGATTTCTTTAAAAGAAAGTCCCGCGGCCTTCATCATCCCCGGATAACGGCTGTGCTCTGTAAAACCGGGTATGGTATTCACCTCATTGAATACGATCTCCCCTTTTGACGTCAAAAACATATCCACTCTTGCAAAACCACTGCATCCAAGCGCCCGGTAAATAATTCCGGCTGTCTGCCTAAGCTGCGCTGCCTGTTCTGGATGGATTCTCGCAGGTACATGAATGGCGGAAGTTTTCAGCGTATATTTTTCGGTAAAATCAAAAAATCCTCCGGAAAGCTCGATCTCATCAATCTCACCCATCATTAACTCCTCGTTGCCAAGCACCGCACAGCCCGTCTCAAATCCATCGATCGCTTCTTCCAGGATGACCTGGTCATCATACTGAAATGCAAGCACAATGGCATTGTATAAATTCTGCGGCTTACTGACTCTGGATATTCCATAAGAAGATCCCGCCTTTACCGGCTTGACAAACAGCGGATATCCGGTTTTATCCGCAAATTCCTGCGCCGCGGGAATATCCGTTTCCGACTTTAAGACAAACCCCCGCGGAACACGCACCCCTGCGGCTTCGGCCAGCAGATGCGCACGATGCTTATCCATGCAGAGCGCGGATGCCAGCACCCCGCAGCCAGCCAGCGGAATCCCCGCCAGATCAATGAGCCCCTGCACCGTGCCGTCTTCCCCGTTTTTCCCATGAAGCACCGGAAACGCCACATCCACAGGCAGCCTGCGTATACCATCTTCCTGAAACAGCAGCAGACAATGCTCTGTCCGGTCTGGAGATAATGCGGCCGGAACGCAGCCTTTTGCATCCTGCCACCGGTCTGTTTCAATATATTCTGCTCCAATACAGTCTGCTCCAATACAGTCTGCTTCCATATGGTCTGCTTCCATATGGTCCGCTTTCATACGATCAGAATCCACAGGGACATAAAACCATCTTCCATCCGTTGTGATTCCAACCGGAACCGGCTGATATTTCTCCGGATCCAGGTTGCGGATGACCGCACTGGCAGACTGCAGGGATACTCCGTACTCAGAAGAACAGCCTCCGAAAAAAACTGCAATATTTAACTTTTTCATAACCTTTCGTCCTTTCCTGATCCCTTCTGCCTGACAGACACACTATGGCAGGACGCTGATCCTGCGGCAGAGCCCTGATATTCTGACGGATATCTGTTGCAACAGTTACCGGATGCAGGAAGAAGGGATGTTATTGTATGGTATGTGCTGCATGTATTGTGTGTATTACATGTTCTAGTACAGAATATATTATTTTTGTGGATTTGTCAATGAAGATTTTCTTAAGAATTTTTTTCGTTTTTTGGAAGATTGCGGCAATCCGGAAGTATGCCGGATGCAGGATGGACGGGGGAAGAGCTGTTTTGCAACATTTTGCATAATAATGTTACATTTTGGCTACGCGGACGCTGGGAGAGAAACTTTGCCCCGTCTGCTGTGTCCGCTCCAGAATACAAGAAGCCCTAAGTATTCTGCATCCAGACTGTGATACCGGACGGGCGCGACACCTACTTCGCTTCTGGCTGCCGCCAGCAGCTAAAGGTGCCGCTTCGGCTACGCCGCCTGTGTATCGGGCAGAAT
>CANTHI010000305.1 GCA_947653505.1 uncultured Eubacterium sp. | reverse complement strand
CTTCAATTACTCCCTGATGAGTCGTAATAATACTTTGCACAATAGACAGGCCAAGGGATTATAAGGAGGGGCAGAATGAAAAAGAAAAAATTTTCCAGATATTCCCTGCAGGATCAGCTGCTGCTGATTACCGGCTATATCCTGCTTGGCCTGTTTGTTGTCGCGATTATCATACCGATGGTGTATATTGTAGTGGCTTCCTTTATGGACCCGATTACATTGCAGAATAAGGGAATTACGTTTGACTTTGAAAAGTGGACGCTGACAGCATACCAGAGGGTTATGTCCAATAAGCAGATCTGGGTCGGATTTAAAAACGCGGTTATTTATTCGCTCGTATTTACCGCTGTTTCGGTATTCATTACGCTGCTTGCCGCGTATCCGATGTCAAGGGCGGACTTTAAGGGCAAGGGAATTTTTAATACTATTTTCGTGATTACGATGTTTTTTGGCGGCGGTCTGATCCCTACCTACTTATTAATCAGTAATCTGGGATTGTTAAACAGTATGTGGGCGCTGATTCTTCCGGGAGCGTTCAGCGTATGGAATATGATTATCGCGCGGACGTATTATCAGGGCATTCCGGGGGAACTGCAGGAGGCGGCGTCTGTGGATGGTGCAAATGAAGTGGTATTTTTCTTTAAAATCCTGATTCCGGTCTGCACACCGGTCATCGCGGTACTGGCACTGTGGCAGTTTGTCGGTATGTGGAACAGCTACTTTGACGCCATGATTTATTTAAACGACGCGGCAAAACAGCCGCTGCAGCTTGTGCTTCGCTCCATACTGATCCAGAACCAGCCTGAATCCGGCATGATATCGGATATGCAGAGTACAGCCGAGCGGGCGCAGCTGGCAGAGCTTTTGAAATATGCAACGATCATTATATCCAGCCTTCCGCTGTTAGTGATGTATCCGTTTTTCCAGAAATACTTTGATGCGGGCATTATGGCAGGGTCTGTGAAAGGCTAGAATGAATTGTGGGGATTTGGAAATCTAAGAAAAGGATTAAAAAAACAGAAAAGGAGACTGACTATGAAATATCATAAAATCATGAAACGGATGCTGGCCGCGGCGCTTGCGGCAGGTATGATTGTAACCGCGGCAGGATGTGGCAGCAAAGGCGGGGCGCAGCTGAATACAGGAGAAGTACAGGAAGTGGATCTGTCTGAGCTGGAATTTCCGCTGAAAGAAAAGGCAACGCTGACCGGTATGATCAGCTATCCGGCAAATACGGAATCGAACCCGAACAACCGGACGATTTTTAAGAGGCTGCAGGAAAAGACGAATGTGGAAATCGAATGGAACGCGATTCAGGGGGATCAGTGGGGAGATAAAATCTCGCTGGCAATGGCAAATGTAAATACACTGACCGACTTTGTGTTTACGGCTGGATTTGGGGACAGTGATCTTTTAAAATACGCGGATCAGGGCGTGATTATTCCGCTGGAAGGCTATATTGACAAATATATGCCGAATCTTAAGGCGGTATTTGAGAAATATCCGGATTATAAAAAAATGAGTACGGCGACCGACGGCCATATCTGGGCGTTTCCGTGGATCGAACAGCTTGGCTCTGAAAAAACAGCGATCCAGACCGTTGGAAATATGAGCTTTATCAATAAAAAATGGCTGGATTTTCTGGGACTTGAAATACCGCAGACGGTAGAAGAATTTGAAAAAACGCTGGTTGCGTTCCGTGACAATGGTAAGAAGCTGCAGGCAGAATTTGGCATAGACGGCAGCATTATCCCGATGTCCTGTATCGTAAACGACGGGGATCAGGACTGCGGGATTCTGATCAACGGATTCGGGGAAGGCTATGGAGATATGGACAAGGGCCGTCATATCGCGGTAACGGATGATCTGAAAGTGATCTGCGCGGCGACCCGGCAGGGATATAAAGACGGTATCGCATGGCTGCATTCCCTGTATGAGCAGAACCTGATTGATCCGGAGGCGTTCACACAGGAATGGTCTACCTATGTCTCCAAAGGAAAATCCGGACGTTACGGCGTATGCTTTAGCTGGGATGTAGCGAATATTGACAATCTGAATGACTGGGTACCGCTTCCGGCACTGACGGCGGATACGAGAAACATTACACCGCAGAATGGTTCGTTTACGAGCGGGTATGACCGCGGCCGCTGTGTCGTAACGGCAGTTGCCAAAAATCCGGCGCTTGTCTGCGCATGGCTGGATCAGATGTATGATCCGTTCCAGTCTCCGCAGAACAACTGGGGTACTTATGGTGAAGACGATGACTTCGATATTTTTGAGCTTGGCGAAAACGAAAACGGAGAGCAGATGTTAAAGCATGCGCCGCTGGGGGAAGCTTCTCCGGTAGAGGTCAGAGAGGCAGAATCGGTAAACGGACCGCTGGCTGTGCTGGATGAATATTACGGCGTATACGTGACCTGTCCGGATGACGCGCAGTACAGACTGGACTGGATTAAGGATTTTTACACACCGGATATGCATACGAAATATGTATTCCCGAATGTGTTTATGAGCAGGGATGATACGGAAGAGCTGTCAAATCTTCAGGCGGATATTGAAAAGACGATCAATGCGAAAAAATCTGACTGGATTATGAACGGTTTTACAGACGCGGACTGGGATCAGTATCTGAAAGATCTGGACGCTTATAAGCTGAATGATTATCTTGCTATCTTCCAGAAATATCTGGATGACTTTTATGGAAGCAGTTCTGCGGGTACAGACGCAGGCACAGATGCAGGAGCAGATGCGGACACAGATGCGGGTGCAGACGCAGATACATCTGCTGGGGACAGCGCTGAATAGTTCTGGTTTTTCGGGCTGAATTGCCCGACTGACAATTGCAATCGATAAAGGGCCGGATGGGATGCATCCGGCCGGATAGGGCTGGTGCATGAAGAATATAAGAAACCGGAGTTTCGGTGGTATTCATGTACCAGTTATTTTAAAAATCAGGGAGGGTATCTGATATGACAAGTCAGACTTTGCGGGAAGCACGTAAATATGAAGAAGCTTCTGAAAAATTCATCAAAAAAGAGGACCGGCCATCGTTCCATCTTTCGGTCAGAACCGGATGGATGAATGATCCGAATGGATTTTCTTTTTATAAAGGACAGTATCATCTGTTTTACCAGTATTATCCATACGATTCCCAGTGGGGAGATATGCACTGGGGGCACGCCGTAAGTAGCGATCTTCTGCACTGGGAATATCTGCCGGCTGCGCTGGCTCCGGATGAATGCTATGACAGGGACGGGTGTTTTTCCGGCAACGCGATAGAGCTGCCGGACGGCCGTCAGCTGCTGATGTATACCGGAGTCGTACGTGAACGGCAGAAAAACGGCGGTATTTGTGAAGTCCAGACCCAGTGTCTGGCAGTCGGAGACGGGCTGGATTATGAAAAATATGAAAAAAATCCGGTGCTGGATGAAAAAGACCTGCCTGAAGGATGCAGCCGGTTTGATTTCCGCGATCCTAAGGTCTGGAAAAAAGAAGACGGTACATACTGCTGTATCGCTGGAAACCGCGCGGCAGACGGAAGCGGGCAGATTTTGCTGTTTACCAGCCCGAACGGGTTTCAGTGGAACTATAAAAAAGTGCTGTGTGCAAACCATAACCGGTTTGGCCTGATGTGGGAATGTCCGGACTTTTTCCGGCTGGATGGAAAATGGGTGCTGCTGGTCAGCCCGCAGGATATGCGGCCGCAGGGATTTGAGTACCATAACGGAAACGGGACGCTGTGCCTGATCGGTGATTATGAGGAGCATACGGATACTTTTACCGAAGAATGCAACCAGTCCGTGGACTACGGCATTGATTTTTACGCGTCCCAGACGGTGCTGGCGCCGGACGGCAGGCGTATTCTGATCGGATGGATGCAGAACTGGGATACGTGCAGCCTGCGCCAGCCGGACCAGCCGTGGTTTGGGCAGATGAGCCTGCCGAGAGAGCTTTCCGTAAAAAATGGAAGGCTGTACCAGAAGCCGGTGCGGGAGCTGGATGCCATGCGTAAAAACCGTGTGGCTTATGAAAATGTAACAGTTGCGGGTACTGTGCGTCTGGACGGTGTCAGAGGACGCATGGTGGATATGGAGCTTGTCATACGTCCGGCGGATCATTCGGATCTGTATCATAAATTTGCGGTCCGCTTTGCACAGAATGAAGAATTTTACACGTCCCTGAGCTTCCGTCCGGGTGAATCCATCCTGAAAATCGACCGGAAGTTTTCCGGTTCCAGACGGGCGATCATTCATCAGCGCAGAAGTCTGGCAGACAGCCATAACGGGGAACTGAGGCTGCGTGTGATTCTGGACCGGTTCAGTGCGGAAGTATTTGTGAACGACGGGGAGCAGGTGCTGACAGCGACGATGTATACGGAGCAGGAGGCGGATGGCATTTCATTTTTTACAGAAGGGACAGCTGTGATCGATGTGGTGAAATATGATCTGTGCTGAAATCAGGAAAGAGGAATAAGAGGAACAGCCGAAACATTGGAGAATCTGGGAGACAATGCAGTGCAGGCGGCTGTCAGTATGGCTAAATGCAGGGAACGTACGAACCAGCAGATCATCGCTTATCTGACGCAGGATATCAAAGAAAAGTATTTCTCAAGGCTGAAAGCCATGTTTTTATCATTGCTTACAACCCTGGCAGCTGCTATAAAAGGTTAGGAATTGTATGTAAATAACTTAAAGCATTTGCATACAGTTCCTTAGTCAGACTGCTTGACATAGAAAAATGAGTATGCTAAGATTTTTTCAAATAATAGCAGAATGTGCTGCTGCCGGCGGTATTTCGTGAATATAGTACCAGGCAGCCATATTTAGAAAGCAGCTGAAAGATCGCTGATGATTTCTTAGAAGCAGGAAATTCAAAAAGTTCCTGCCGATGAGTATCATAAGTTCTGACCGGAGTGCAGGAGGTATGATATGACAGAAAAAGTAAAGCTTCCTTTAGGGATAGAGGATTTTGAAGAGATCCGTACAATGGGATACTATTATGCAGATAAAACAGGACTTATCAGAACTCTTATGGAAAATCCGGGAAAAGTAAATCTGTTTACGCGTCCGCGGCGTTTTGGAAAAACCCTGAATATGAGTATGCTAAAGTATTTTTTTGAAACAGGCAGTAACCGTACCTTATTTGATGGTCTGGA
>CANTHI010000304.1 GCA_947653505.1 uncultured Eubacterium sp. | reverse complement strand
TTTTATTTTCTTAAGTCTATAACAACCGACCTTATTTGTCAAGATGGTTTTGGGTGTGGAAGCGGACGGGTGCGCCACCATTTACTCAATCCCTTTTTCTTCTTCCTTAATCTCCCAGTGAATCAGAAAAGTCAGTGCCGCCCGCAGCACAATAATCCCTGCTACCGTTCCGATCTCCTGCCATTCCCGTACGACAACTGTACGCAGAATCTCACTGCCAAGCTTAAACTCCAGTCCCATCGCAAGTCCTTTTGCAAGTGTCAGCTTCGTAGCTGCCGAACGCTTCAGATACAGATAAAATCCCTGCAGTCCGGAAAAAATAATAATACCTACCCCGATAAATTCAAAAATCAGTATGGCAATTTCCACCATCTGATGAAGAAACAATTCCAGTATATGAATCATATTCCATCCCCCGTTTACATACTTTTCTGTTCCATCTGCGGACTATCGCCTGTCTGGAAAAGCGTCTGCGTTTAATCCAGCTTTAAAATCAGCTCCAAAACCCTGCGTGCGCAGGTCATAAGCTCCTCGCGTGTGATCAGGCCTTTTTCCAGCGCCTGTAAAACGCGCTCCGGATAGCCGGTGCCCATTTTAATGTCATTGCCGGCTTTGATCTCTTTATAGTGCTCCCCCTTAGTCCACCAGTCCGTCGTTATCACGCCCTGAAAGCCCCATTCTCCGCGGAGAATGCCGTCCAGCAGGTCTTTGCATTCGCTGGCACGCTGTCCATTGATCAGATTGTAAGAGGTCATTAACACCCACGGCTGGGACTGCTTTACACAGATTTCAAATCCTTTTAAATAAATCTCACGCAGTGCGCGTTCCGATACTCTGGAATCGCTGTTTTTCCGGTTTGTTTCTTTGTTATTGCAGGCAAAGTGCTTGACCGTCGCTCCGATGTTCTGCGACTGGATACCGTCTACCATAGCTGCCGCAATCGTGCCTGTCAGAACCGGATCTTCCGAATAATATTCAAAATTTCTTCCGCAGAGCGGGCTTCTGTGAATATTCATCGCAGGTGCCAGCCATACAGAGATATTATTTTCTTTTACTTCCCTTGCTGCCGCGCGTCCGATTTCCCTGACCAGCTGCGGATTCCAGGTAGCCGCCAGCATCGTCGCACAAGGCCATGCCGTCGTATATACGCCGCACTCCGGTGCGATGCGCAGGCCCGCAGGTCCGTCTGCCGTCATGACATCCGGCACACCGTATTCTGCCAGATTGCCAAATCCAAAGGTATTCGCTACCCCTGTATTCGGCTGTCCGCCGAGAAGCTCTGCCAGCGCTTCGTCTGACAGCTGTGCTAAAAACGCATCCATCCCTGCTTTTTTTTCCGCCACATCATCCAGCATCATCCTGTCCGTTTTTTCAAATACAACTGACCGTTCCATCCCGCGTACTTTTGGCGTTACACCCTCAGTCGGCTCATCACTCCAGCCAAGACCGTTCTCCATAAAATCATGCGGCGTTTTCTGCTCCAGTTCTTCATAAGAACCATCCGAAAGCATCCGTCTGGAAAGCTGTGCCGGCGCGGCCTGTCTGGTCAGCTGCTGCGTAATCCGGTTCTGATCCACAATATATACAAAGTCCGTCATGACCGCATCGCGCACGGAGCTGCCTGCATAAAAGCAGTACATCCCTTCCTCCAGCACATAGGCAGATTCTGCTATTTTTCCGGTATCATCATACGATGCCATAGACGCAACGTCAAACGTAATTGTCACTGTCTGCTTTTCTCCCGGCTGTAACAGCTTTGTCTTCTGATATGCCGCCAGCTCTCTGGCCGGCTTTCCAAGCATTCCCTGAGGCGCGCCATAATAAATCTGTACGACCTCTTTCCCGCAGACATCTCCGGTATTTTCCACCTGCACCGTCACATAAATCTGCCCGTTCTTTTCCCCGGCCCAGATCACATCTATCTGAAAGCTTGTATACGAAAGCCCGAATCCAAACGGATAATTCACATGAATATCTTCGTGCTTCATCGTCTCGAAATAACGGTATCCCACATAAATATCCTCGGTATATTCCACATAATCGGCCGATGCATGGAAATTTTCCGTAGATGGATAATCCTCCAGCTTTGCCGCAAACGTATCCGGCAGCCTGCCCGAAGGGCTTTCCACACCCAGCAGAATATCCGCCATCGCCAGACCGCCTTCCATACCGCCCTGCCATGCCAGTACTGCTGCCGGTATTTTATCATTATGCGCAAACCAGCCCGTATCCACCATACCGCCGACATTCAGTACAACGGCTACATCCGCAAAATTTTCACAGACAGCCTCCACCATCGCCTGTTCCGCATGTGTCAGATAGTAATCGCTGTCTTCAAAAATCTTCTGATTCAGCTCTGCCTGCTCAATCTCAGAAGGAAACGCTCCTTCGTATATCACGCTTTTCCTGTCCCAGCCTTCTCCGGAAAAACGGCTGATTACAATCACAGCCATATCAGCCTGCTCCTTCGCCTCCGCGAGCAGCTGTGCCGGTACTTCCGGTTCTACTGTCATCCCCGCTGCCGCGCCGTCCGCATACTGTTGTTTCACATTCTGCTTATAAAACTGCGCCAGCGGCTCAAAAATCTCAGGCGCATCCTCACGCCTGCACAATCCGTCATAAAGATTGTATACATGGGAGACTGTCACATCCCCGCTGCCCCCGCCGCCTTTTACATAATCAAACACGCCTTTGCCAAACAATGCCAGTCTGGTCCCTTTTTTTACCGGAAGGATGCTCCGGTCATTTTTTAAAAGCACAATCCCTTCTCTGCCCGCCTGCCGCGCCAGCGCCAGATGCTCCGGCGACGCTGTGACTTTCGTCTGGTTCTCACCCAATGGTAAATTCGGCTGAAATCTTGCCCTTGTCCACTTTCTCATCAAACTGCCTCCTGATTTTTTATATTTTTTTATTCTGATTATCTGGTTTTTAGGAAAACAGATCATCCCTTGTAATATTGTGCAGCCATTTTCCGCTCCGGTAATGCCGGATCACCCACGGCCATTTGACAAATTCATCCGTGCAGATCAGCACATACACCCACATGACCGGAAGCTTTAGCACAAACGCCGCAAAAAATCCAAGCGGCACCGCATAGACCCACATATCAATCGTATCACAAATAAATCCAAACCGGCTGTCGCCGCCCGCACGGAAAACACCCGCAATCAGTGTTGTATTCACAGCCGCTCCCATAACATAATAAGTATTGATCAGCAGCATATATTTCAGATAATGCATCGCCTGTTCCGTCAGCTGCGCATAACTTAGCACAACCGGCGACGCCGCCAGAATAATTACCCCTCCGGCGGCTCCCGTTAAAACGGTCAGCTTCATCAGCTTTTTTGCCCCATCCCTGGCTTCTTCCAGCTTATTTTCCCCGATCATATTGCCAAGCAGAATCCCTCCTGCACTCGCCATTCCAAAACACAAAATCGTCCCGAAGTTCCGGACCACAATCACAAACGAATTGGCAGCCACCGCATCCGTCCCGAGATGGCCGATAATCACCGAATACATCGAAAACGCCAGGCTCCAGCTGATATCATTGCCAAGCGCCGGCAGCGAAAGCCGGACAAAATCGGCAAACAGCGTCTTATGGCGGTAAAACAGATAACGCAGATCCAGCTTTATTTCCGTGCGAAAGCAGGATACGCCAAAGCAGGCCGCCAGTTCCATCACCCGGGACAGGGAGGTAGCGATCGCCACACCCATCGCTCCCAGACGCGGCGCCCCGCACAGCCCAAAAATAAACACCGCGTTCAGGCCCACATTCAGGGAAAATGCCAGCACATTCATCGCCGTGCTGATCACGACCCTGCCAATGCTGCGCAAAACCGCCAGATAGACCTCCGTAATCCCCCAGCACAGATAACAGACGCTCATGCATCTGATATAAGAAGCACCCACCGCAATCAGCTCCGGATCCTCTGTAAAAACGCGCATCATCAGCTTTGGACAAAAAAATGCCGCACACGCAAAAAGCGCCGAAATTGCCAGCGAAAAACGCAGCGCGATCCCTTCGATCACCTGCACAGCCTGCATATCCCCTTTCCCATAATACTGCGCACACAGCATCGTCGCTCCTGTTCCAAGCCCATAAAAGACCATAAAAAGCACATTTGCATACTGGGACGCCAGCGAGACCGCGGAAATGGAAGACTGCCCGACATAGTTGAGCATCACAACATCCGCGGAGCTGACGGCCGCGCTCAAAAGATTCTGGATAATAATCGGCAGTACCAGTTTAAAAATCTGCCCATAAAAGGGATCCTGCTGTTTTTTCTGATTCATGTTCTGATTTGTCCTTTTTATACGATTGTTTTGTTCTGTTGGTTACATTGCAGTCTGGTTATTGTTTGGAATCTTTTTCCTGCTATATTATATCATAAATTTGCAGAATTTCCAGTCATGTTTGAGTGAACTTAGCAACCAGAATCGAAGCCATGCAGATCTACATTTCAGGCATTGGAGCAGTATAGACACCTAACTTATGGAAATGATACCAGTCAGCAATCGTTTTTTCATCAGCCACATGTAACGCAGTCAAAATCTCTTTTGCAAATTCCAAAGGCGCTGTCCCGTTCGCCGTTACCACATTTTTATTACAGACTGCCTGTTTCGCAATAAAATTGCCTTCTCCAGTATAATTTGTTCCCGCCCATTGTTTTAAATCATTCAGATCGTTACCTGTATGGACTACATGGTTCAGGATCCCTGCCGTACCCAAAAATGCAGAGGCATCGCATATTCCGCCTAATAATCTCCCTCTTCGGAAGCAATCCTCAGCCAGCGCCCGGACCGGCTGTGTATTTCCGCTTCTCCATGTCATTCCCCCAATTAAAATAAGGGCTTCATAATCATCCGGAACAGACGCAAAATCATAGTCTGGCAGCACCCTGAATCCGCCTATTGACGAAACATAATCTTTGGATAAAGATACCGTTTTTATCTCATATTTATCCTGACCCAGCATCGTAATTGCAGATGAAAGATAAGCGGCTTCCCAGTCTGCAAATTGTTGTAAAATTACAAATAAAATAGTTTTTCTCATACTTTTCTCCTTTTTTAATCTGACTTTTCTATAAATCCGGATATGCTTTTTTCGGATACTTTATCATAACATATCCGGAATATCAAAACAATTTCATAATTAAAATTTCGCTTGTAATTTCAA
>CANTHI010000303.1 GCA_947653505.1 uncultured Eubacterium sp. | reverse complement strand
CCGTCTTTTCCCAGACGCAGGCAGTCATTCCAGTCCGCATACAATCCTGCCGGCATCCCGTGTACGCCCAGATGATTCATGGAAAAATCAATGGCCCGTTTCAAATGTTCATATACGGTGTCTTCCCCGTGATCCGCATACGGGATGACCTCTTTCATAAACGCCAGATTTCCAGTCTCCGCGACATATTTATATACTGTCGGAAACAGCCAGAGCGCATCGTCTGCCCGGTATGCCGGATGTCCGGTTTCTTTTACATAAGACGCGTCTTCAGGCGTATCTTCGTGCCCCGGACAATGCGTAAACTTTACAAGCGGCAGTCCCCCGCCATGATGCACCTGTGCGGAAAGCATAAACCGTATTTTTTCCACCGCCATCTCCGGAGCCAGATGAATGATTCCCTGAATGTCCTGCACCGTATCCCGGTATCCATATCCGTTGCGCAGTCCACAGTAAAAAAACGAAGCCGCGCGTGACCAGATAAACGTCATAAAACAGTTATAAGCATTCCACGTATTGATCATCGTATCAAACTCCGGACTCGGCGTTTTCACCTGAAAATGCGACAGCTTTTCATGCCAGTACGCAGTCAGCTCCTGCAGCTCTTTTTCACACGTCTGTCCCGGCTGTGCATACCGCTCCAGTATCTCCGCCGCCTGCGCGTCGCTTTTCAGTCCCAGTACAAATGCCAGATACTTCGTCTGCCCCGGAGCCAGACACAGCTCTGCTGTCAGCGCCCCGCAGCCGTTTTCGTTATAGCTTAACGCTCCATTTAACACTCCGTTACGGACTCCTTCCGGATCGCCATATCCATGATAACGCCCCAGAAATTTTTCCTTATCTCCGCAATAGGAAGATACTTCCACGCCAGCCAGACCGAAAAAACGCTCTGTCATAATCTTGTCATCCACATCTTTTCCCTGTTCCACCCCGTCCAGATTGCCGTGGACCTTCTGGCAGATGCGGTTTCCGTGAAATTCTGTCTTTGTAATAAACTGTGAATACTGCAGATTGACCTGATCCTGCTCATAATTGCTGTTATTGGTAAATTCCGCATAGCCTGTAATACTCAGATTTTTCATCAGATCCGAATGGTTCGTAACCGCGAGCTCCCAGACTTCATATTCCTGCCCAAGCGGAACATAATACGATACCTGCGAATGGATGCTGCTGTAATCCGCTGTCATCTTTGTATATCCGGTCCCGTGACGGCACTCGCTTTTATATTCAGACAGGTCTTTTCCTACCGGCTGCCACGACGCTGACCAATAATCCTTTGTATCATTATCCCGAAGATAAATATACCGTCCCGGCTGGTCAAACTGGTTAAACACATACCGCAGAATCCTGCCGTTTGCACCCGACTTCGCAAAGCTGTACCCGCCGGCCTGATTGGAAATCAGCGCGCCGTATTCGGGCGATCCCAGATAGTTGGCCCACGGTGCGGGCGTATCCGGTCTGTCGATGACATATTCCCGTTTTTCGTCGTCAAAATACCCAAATCTCATGCTTCACTCTCCTTTTTTTCTGTCTTTTCCAGAACAATTTCATCCATGCAAATCCGGTGCTTCTGGCTGATCTGTTCACCGTCTACCGCACCCATCGAAATACTGAGCACGGATTTTAAATCGGTCTCATGCTCCATCTGGAATACAATGTCATAGGTCTGATACTCACTACCCAGCGTGACCACCTTTTCCCCGGAATATGGCGTCCAGTCATCATCGCTGCTGCCATCTCTCTGGATCGCAAACATCAGCTTTCTGTCCCTGTCAGACTTTGCCTTTAAGGAAAGCCGGTACCACTGTCCTTTTTCCAGCTCAATATTATTTTGTTTTAACTGAATCTTCCAAGCCGCGTCTCCGGTATTCTGAATCGAAAAATCTGCCGCGCTGTCTTCATTCAGACTGTCCACCACATAGGAAACATCTGATTCCGTATAGGCATAGACCTCATATCCGGAAAAGCCCGCACGGAAGCTTCCGTTTTTAATCAGGCTGTCTTCTTCGATCCGGATATCATCCAGATAATATGTACCAGGCTGCGTGATCAGAATCTGTATTGCTTTTTCCTGCTCCGTAAGTCCTGCTGCTGAAACTGCAAATTTATACTGATAAGTCTGCTCTTTTCCTGACAAAGCAGCCTCAAATTCCTGTCCGCCTGCCTTCGCCAGTACCGCTGTGCCATCTGCTCCCTCTGCCAGAAAACTCAGTGCATAATTTCCTTCTGTCAGCGGAAGGCCGTCCTGTGCAATCACAACCGGATGTTCTTTGGATACCCCGTCACCTGCGGTCACCTTCAGCCTGCGGATATTCCCGTCATTCGTAACTACTGCGTCCGAGCCTTCCTGCCTGCTGATTTCCCAATATCCCAGCCGGTCCGTACCTTCCTGAAACGCTCCGTTGTATACAAAGTTTCCATCTGCCCGTACCGTCTTAGCCACATCTTTTTCCAGATCTTTCTGGCCTGTCTTTCCAACAGATACCCCGGATATCTGAATATCCGCCGTAGAGCCTGCCGCTCCCATATTAAACTCCAGACGGCCGTTCGCATCATCCGCATCCGTCATTGTAAATTCATAAGTATACGTCTGCTTCTCTGGCGTCAGCTCCACCACCGTATCTTCCAGATACCGTCTGTAACCACGGTCCGGCGCTGAGATCCCCACTTTCATCGTTCTGGCTTCACTGGCAGAAGCATCAAAGCTGACGCGGTAAACACCGCCTTTTTTCAGCGGAAGATCCGGCTGTACGAGCTGCACGCTGTAGTCTGCCGTTCCTTCTTTTGTCGTTTTGATCTGTATTGCCTGATTTTCGATAACCGCAGACGCTTCTCCTTCCAGCGTATTTAAAAAGCTCCATCCCTGTTCATCCGTCAGATCTTCACTGGCCGTAAAGCTGCCGTTGCTAATATAATTCCCATCTGCGTCCGGCTCACGCAGCACGACGTTCTTCACCGGTTTTGTCACATGTTCGTCATAGCTGTCTTTCTGATATACTTTTACATAATCAACCAGAAAAGCCGCGTCTTTGATGTTTGTAGATGCATCCGGATTTCCCGGCCAGTTGCCTCCGACCGCAAGATTTAAAATCACATAAAACGGCTGGTCAAACGGCGCCGGATAGGTAATCTCTCCCTGGCCTTCGGTTGCAGAATACCAGTCATTTTCCGTATGGATCCGTTGGCCGTCTACATACCAGCTGATACGGTCCGGCTCCCATTCCACACTGAAGGTATGATAATCTTCTGCAAAGCTGCCTGATTCCAGCGTATAGTTTCCCTGACTCTCACTGTGCGGATTGCCATAATGAATCGTGCCATATGAGGTATCCGTCTGATTTCCAAGCACTTCCATAATGTCGATCTCTCCGCATCGCGGCCACTGTCCATAGAGGTTTTCATCCGCAGGCATCATCCAGAACGCCGGCAGAAATCCCTGTCCCTGCGGAACTTTCAGCCTTGCTTCAAACAGGCCGTATTTAAAATTGTGCTTGTTCTGCGTATTGATTCTGCCGGATGTATACGATACTTTTCCATCTGCACCGGTTACTTCCACTGGCTTTAAAACCAGCTTTCCGTCTTTGACATAAATATTTTCAGAAGAATCCGTATACTCCTGCAGTTCGTTATTGACCCATCCTGGTTCATGTGTCTCGATATTCCAGTCATCCATATTTAAGGCATCTGTATCAAAAGACTCTTCCCAGACCAGATGGTATCCATCGTACAAATCATTCCCTGTATCGTTTTTAACCGTCACACGAACCTCCTTTTCCCATGTTTTTTTATTGCCCTTAATCTTTACCCTGATGCTGGTCTCTCCCTCAGAAACGGCCTTTACTTTGCCGCCTTTTACCGTAACAACCTCCGGATTCAGCGACTTCCATGTTACGGTAAGATCCGGATTTCCCTGACGCAGCACCGAAAGCTTTTGTACTTCTCCTTCTTTCAGGACAAGCTTTGTCTTACTGATCTTTGGCGCCTTTACCACCTGCACATGACAGGTATATTTTTTGCCGCCCTTTGTCCATGTAATCGTTGTCTTTCCCGCTTTTTTCGCTGTCACCGTACCGTCCTTCGCGACTGCTGCCACCTGCTTACGGCCCGTCGTATACGTACCTGACAGCTCCTTTTCTCCCACAATGTCCAGATCCATCCGGTCCCCCTTCGTCAGGACACAGCTGGTCACGGACATTCCGGATTTTGCCGCGTGTACAGGCACCGCTGCCACTGGCACAGTCAGAACAGCTGCCAGAACAGGCGCCATTACATTCCAAATTTTTCGTTTCATAAAAATCCTCCCTATTTTTTATAAATCAGACTGCCCCGCCCTGATGCACTGACAGATTCATATGAATCCCAGACAGAAATTATCATTTTAACAAGGGAAGGAAGCATATGGTTCAGCTGCCAGCTGATGCCGGCACACAAATGACAATACCGGTCTTTGTCCGGACAAATATGAATCTGTCAGTACACCAGTCGCCGCAGGCAGTCCTATAACGTTCTCCAATCCGGCCGGACTTCGAACTTTTCACACATTATATCTGCATTCCTAAAAACGATATACAAAACTATGTACAAAAATATCAGATTCATGATATAATGTGCGCATCAGAAATTGCGCACAAAAAAAGACATACGACGTGTATGCCATTTCAACAGTTCTATTTGTTTTGACGTTTTCCAAACCATATTTTCAGAAATCAGAAAGGACGAATACAATGAATCTACAAAAAGAATGGCAGCATCAGGAACTGCAGGACACAGAAGATTCCCTTACACACCGCCCGATGGAAGAAGAATACGCATTTTATCACGCCGTAAGCTCCGGCGACATTGACTTTGTGCAGGAAAACTGCAGGCAGCATGCATTTTCCAATCCTAACGGCATGGGCGTGCTCTCCACGGATCCGCTGACCAATATGAAATATCATTTTGTTGTAGCAGTCGCCATGATCGTCAGACACTGTGTGGAAGCTGGCATGGAACTGGAACGGGCCTACCGGCTGAGTGACTTTTATATTTTAAAAGTGGACGCCTGTACGTCCATTTCCGCTGTCTGCCGGCTTCATGAGCGTATGTCGCTGGACTATACCGGCAAAATGCTGCTCCTGAAAAAGGAAAGCATTATTTCCAAACCGGTGATTCTTTGCATGGACTATATCTACAGCCACTTAAACAGCCGC
>CANTHI010000302.1 GCA_947653505.1 uncultured Eubacterium sp. | reverse complement strand
GTTCAGTGAGTTCAGGGAATTTAGTGTACCTGTTGACATAATGAGTTCGAAACCATTTTAAAAGACGTCGGCGAACAGACAATTACATTGTGGATTGATGAAGCGGAGCTGTATCCGTTAAAATACGAAATGGATATGACTTCCATGATGAACGCCCTGATGGCAGGACTTATAGAAGCTTCCGGTGAAGAAGCAGAAGGCTTTTCCATCGAATTTCCAAAGGTAAATCTTGTAATGACCTGTTCTGATTTTAACGCAGTCAGTGAATTTGAAATTCCTGAAGAAGCCAAAGCTGCTACCCCAATGGAATAACAGCAACAATGAAATAGCAATCGAAGTTCTATAAGGAACTGTAAGAAAATAATTCAGACAATTTACTCAGGAAAAAGTTCCCAAAATGTTAAAATTGTTTTCTGCAGTTCCTTACTGTATACAGACACAAACTGCAGCTCTCAGAAAATACAGGCGAAAGTTTTTCTTTTACTCTCATTTTCAGATATATCTGCATATCTTTCAAATACCATATGACACATCTGCATATCTTTTCAAACACCATAGGACATATCTGCGCCTGCCTGCATGGCACGTATACATTCAGCAGTAATTCCGGATCGTAATCTGTACCTTTTCCTGTCCCAGATAGGTATTGACTGACGGGTCATAGGTAATAGAAAACCGGATATCCTGCGGCGCAGCGCGAAACAGCGCATCTACCTGCGGCGCGGAAGATTTTTCCCGAAGAAAATCCAGAAACGCTTCAATGTCTCCAAAATAAACCGCATCCACACAGCCGCCAGCGCCATCCCCGAGCACCATCTGCAGCACATTTTTATTCTTTCCGACAATTTTTGCACGCAATGGATGTATATCGCGGACTGCAAATACCGGCTTTTCATTCCCTTTTCCGTAAGGCTCCAGGCAGGCAAACTCACGGATCAGCTCCGTACGGATATAATACAGCGGCATCGGCACATCGATATGTATTTTTTCAATAAAATCCTCCTCTGTCAGGCTGGCACAGGCATTCAGTTCCATACGGAATCTTTCTGTATTTTCTTTTGGCATGGACAGTCCCGCGGCCATCGGATGTCCGCCATATTTTGTCATCAGCCCGCTGCATTTTGACATTTCTTCAAACATGGAATATGCCTCAATCGACCGGCCGGAGCCTTTGACTCCTCCGTCTTCCGCATTGGTCAGCACAAATACCGGCTTGTGATACATTTCACGAATCCTGCCCGCTATAATCCCCGCCAGACTCTCATGACACTGCGGCAGATATACGACCATTACCGCATCCTCCGCCAGATGCTTTTCTTCTATCAGACGTTTTGCCTCTTCCACCCCCTGCAGCGTAAGATTTTTTCGTCTGTCATTTAACTCCACCAGCTCCCTTGCTAACTGTGAGGCTTTTTCCAAAGAAGGCTCCAGCAACAGCTGCAGGGAACGCTTTGCCGTATCCAGCCTGCCGCTGGCATTGATGCATGGCCCTAAGACAAATCCAAAATGCCACGACCGCACCTGCTCTTTTTCCAGATGGTTCTGCTGAATCAGTGCCAGCAGTCCGGGATTCTCCGTCTGATGCACCGCCTCCAGCCCAAGTTTTACAATCGTACGGTTTTCTCCGGTCAGATCCATCACATCCCCCACTGTCGCAAAAGCCACATGCGCAATCATCTCAAAACTGCGCTTTTGGGGAATCCCCATCCGCTCATACAATACCTGGATAAACTTCCATGCTACCGCCGCACCACATAAGCCCGTATAAGGATAGGCGCAGTCCTCCTGTTTCGGATTAATGACTGCATCCGCAACAGGTATCCGGTAGATTTTTTCTCCGTTTTCATTCAGTGAAAACGGCACTTCATGATGATCCGTAATAATTACCGTAAGGCCGGCCTCTTTTGCATATGCGATCTCCTCTGCCGCCGATATCCCGTTATCACAGGTGACGATGGTATCTACGCCATCCTCCAGCGCTCTGACAATCATTCCGCTGTTAATGCCATATCCGTCATGCACCCGGTCCGGAATCACATGATCCGCCTTCGCCCCGCACACACGAAATCCATGAATCAGTATAAAAGATGCATTCACACCGTCAATATCATAATCCCCGATCACACGGATTTTCTTTCCGTCCTTAATCTTTTCTTCTAACAGACTGGCCCCTTTCCCTGCATCTTTTAGCAGATGCGGATCATGAAGCTGCTGCGCCGAACAGGACAAATACTGCGCAATTGCATCGTCCCCAATAATTCCCCGGTTACGTATAATCCGGGCTGTCACCTGATCAATGCCAAATCTGGCTGCAATTGCCTGAAAATCCGCCTTTTTCGCAGACACATACCACCGTTCCCTCATCCGTTGTACCCTCTTTCTTATTTCTGCTGCTGTACCTGTGCACCCTTAGGAACTGTTCCTTAATACACAATCTGATCCCTGCCGTTCTCCTTTCCTGTATACAACAGCTGATCCGCTTCCCGTATGCTTTCATCAAAGGAACCCATACGATCTATTTCCGCAAGCCCGAAAGTCATGGTAACATTCAGCCGCAGATCATGATATTCCACTTCCATTCTCCTGATCTTATCCTGAAGATCTGACAGGATCAGAAAAGCCTCATCCCCGTTGGATTCCGGAAACAAAAATAAAAATTCCTCTCCTCCCCATCTGGCTGCAACACCATAAGGCTGCATTACTCTTTTAAAAAGCTCTGCCAGCGTTTTGAGCACCGCATCCCCACACGCATGTCCATACGTATCATTAAAGACTTTAAAATGATCAATATCCCCGATTGCTACAGAGATACCTTTCTCACAATCTGTCCGCTTCATCTGCACAGCAGCATATTCCATCAAATGCAGCCGGTTCATCAGCTGGGTCAGCGGATCTGTCCCAGCCTGATGCCGGAGCTTTTTATTCGTCTCAATCAGCTTTTTCTCCATTGCCAGAAAATTGCTGCTGACCAGACATCCATAAATACTAATCATAATAAAAATACAGACCGTATTTACAATCTGATAATAAAAAATAATATCCTCCGGAATCACTATCCGCGGCTCCCACTGTCTGCAATAATAAAACAAGCCAATCCGCAGCACACACACTGCTCCCGCAAAAACAAGCTTTATGGAAAGACGCCAGTATGGCAGAAAAAAATCCACCAGAATCAGTACAAATAAAAAATGCTGTATACCAAGATTCCAGCCAAAATAATAAATACCTGCCACAATGTAAAAAATTGTCAGCAGATTCAGCCCATATGCTGCAATCCGTACCTGCTCATAATAAGTAAATGCAAACACGGCGCCATACAGCAAAAAGTATGGCACCGTAAACTCCAGCATTTTACAGTCTCCGCTCCAGAATATCCCTGCCGCCATAAACAAAAAATACCCAAGCATCCCCAGCGCTGCCAGTCTTAATTCTATTGCCGGCTTGCTGCTTTCATCCTCATTACGCACATCCCTGAATAAAAAGCTCTGCATTACCGTTATGATAGATAACTTCTCTCTGTTTCCTTTGTATCTTTCCATTACAAGCCTCGTCAAATTTTCTTATTGGTTCCGGCCTTCGCTTTTATCTGTGAATGATACTCTCTGCGTGCCGCAAACGATCCTGAAAGATGAACTTTCATGCTTATCTTATCATATCTGTGATACATTTTCCATCCCTTTATTTTATGCAAGCTCAGCGATTCTGGATACGCCGACATAAATCTCCGAAATCTTATACCATGTCCGGAAATCTACATTTCCAGTAACCGGGAGTCCGAAAACTGACTGGAATTCTTCCACCGCTTCCTGTGTTCTTACACCATAGACACCATCTGCCGTAATCGTCGGCAGCGCCGGATATGCCCTTGCTATGCGGTTCAGCTGCTCCTGCATCTGGCGGACCTTTGCACCTGAGGAACCTATTGTCAGCACCACTCCCGGCCATGAAGATGGCACTCCCGAGATCTCCTCAGCGGTATTGATATACATGTTGCTGCCATAATAATAGCGGAGAATTTCGATTGCGGAATACCCCTGATCGCCGAGATATTTGGAGCCCCACTGCGTCATCCAGTTCGGACACGATACTCTCTGACCATCACAGTACTGTGTCAGAATCGGCTGCCGGACATTTGGTCTGGAAAGATAATTCTGGAACATTTCATCTACGATCAGAGAAATATTCGAAAAAATATTTCTACCATAAGACCATTTCTGATCAAAAGCGGTAGAAGAGGTTATCGTAAAATTGTATCCTTTATTCCGGTACCATTCTGTATACACACGGTTCATCGTAAAAGACATAATTGCGAGTACATTTGCCCGTATTGTCGCATCCGGCCACGTGGCATAAATCTCACTGGAAGCCACATTTTTAATATAATCTTTATAACGGATATAGTAATCTGTAGCAGTCGTATCAGTCGGTGCTCCATCATGAACAACGACATATTCCGGTACTACCACTCTGCTAAGTACAATTTCACCAGTCTGGCGGACAGGCTTAATCTCCGCTTCTTCTATTTTGGGTGGAAAATTGCCAAACAGTGTATTTGCCGGAATCACGATATCATCCGGCCATGTAGCTGCCGCACCAGACGGCTGCAGGCGGATGTCCTGTACAGCTGTCTGGTTGGAAAGCACCTGTATCCCATCCACCGTTACCGGCTGATATCCTTCCGCTGTAATATGAATGGTATACTGGGCATATGGCTGGGTCTCGGAAGGTTCCAGACTATATTCTAACGGCGGCGTCTCCAGTTCAACCTGATCCGTCTGTCCGGATTCATTTGTACTCAGTTCCTCAAAGGTACTATCCGGTTCTCCTGTATAAGAAATAGCTATTCTTGCATCCGCAATCGGGTCCCTGTTTACTCTGGATTCCACGCTGACCTGCAGCCTGCCTGTATCCGGCATGTCTGCCTGCGTATGATAAATACTCTTCATAAGCACACAAATATCCTCTTGTTCTTACTATCAGCATATGCAAAGCAGCAGAAAACGTTCCCGGTCTACTCCTGCTCCCGGATAATATTTTTTACCACTTCCGCCTGATTGCGGATATGGCTGCGCATTGCTTCTACAACACGTTCCTTATTCTTCTCCTTAAGCGCCTCAAGGATTGCTTCATGTTCTTTAATCAGCATCGTATCTTTCTCTTTCTTGAACAGCCCCATCTCACTTCCTCCATTCTAC
>CANTHI010000301.1 GCA_947653505.1 uncultured Eubacterium sp. | reverse complement strand
TCATAGTAACGATTCGGGGCGATATGGAAAGTTTGCTTCGCAAAACCGCCCCTCATGCCTGAATCATATGCTCACGGAACGCGCAGCTTATACAGTATGTGCCGGCGTCCGGACAGCCAATATGTAACACATGAATCTAAAACGCTGCTGTTACACATACACAAATTTCCCCGCAAGATTTTGTTGTAATCTGCCCATATTTTTATTATAATAAAAATAACAGACAAACAACAAACAAAAAGAAAAGCGGAGTACAACAGACAGATATGATCTACCTATTTACAGCACTCTACAGCGAAGCGCAGATATTCATCGAACGGTTTCATCTGAAAAAATTGGCGGACAGCCCGCAGTTCCAGCAGTTTCGAAATGAATCCGGGCAGCTTTTGCTGACAGTCAGCGGCGTTGGGGAGATTGCGGCGGCTGCTGCGGTTTCGGGTGTATGTACGAAATATCCGCCGGACCGTGGGGATGTACTGGTGAATGCAGGGTGTTGTGCGGGAGCTGCGGGCAGGGACGGGGTCTATATGATTCATAAGCTGACGGAGCAGACGACCGGAAAGACGTTTTATCCGGATCTGCTGTACCGGCATACGTTTCAGGAAGCGGAGCTTTGTACGGTTATGAAACCCTGGAAGAATACCGGAAATCAGACGGATACGGTTTTGTATGATATGGAGGCTGCTGCTGTCTGCCAGGCAGGTGCGTATTTTTTCGGGCCGCATCAGATGGTGTTTTTAAAAGTGATTTCAGACAGTGGGGAAGGAAACCGGCTGACGGCGGAGGAGATCAGGCTTCGGATGGAAGTGCATGGAAAAAGTATCTGTGCATTTCTGGAACAGCTTTTGCGGATTACGCAGGAGGCTGGATGGATGGCTGGAACGGACGGGTGCAGCGGAATGGAACAATGGATCCGCCAGCTTGGTGTGGATTTGCACTGCTCCAGGGCGATGGAACATTCGCTCCGGCAGTATATGCGTTATGCGATGCTGGCAGAGGTGGATTATGAGAGTGTGATACAACAGCTTTACGAAGAAAAGAGACTTCCGTGCAGGGATAAAAGAGAGGGGAAGCGATGCTTTGAAGAGCTTAAACAGCGGCTGCTTTAATCCTTTTTTTTCTCACATTTATGTGGAAAAACGGGTACGTGATCATCCGCGGACAAAAAGAATACTGCAGATGTATCAGAAGGCGGATGTCATTGAGATCGGACATTATAAAGATGTATTTTGCAGAAGCAGGCAGAATTATACGCTTCAGCACTGTTCGCAGAAGCTGATACTGGCGGCCAGGGACACGCAGCTATTGTATCGCGGGTCTGCTGTCTGCCAGGATTTTGGAAATACCAATTTTTACTATACATCCTGTATGATGAACTGTATTTATGATTGTGAATACTGTTATCTAAAGGGGATGTACCCATCAGCAAATATTGTGATGTTTGTGAATCTGGAGGATATATTTGCCAGAGTGGACCAGATGTTAAAGACACAGGAGCTTTATTTATGTGTTTCTTATGATACGGATTTGCTGGCATTGGAGCCGGTGGCAGGATATGCCGCTGCATGGAGCCGGTTTGCGGCGCAGCGGGCACCCCGTCTTAAGATAGAGATACGGACGAAATGTGCCAGCCAGCATTATTTTGAAAGTCAGGAGCCATTGTCAAATGTAATCTATGCGTTTACACTGTCACCACAGGCGGTCGTGGAACGCTTCGAGCATCATACACCTTCCTTAACAGAACGGATTGCATGCGCGGCAAAAGCAGTCAGTGCCGGCTTTGCAGTACGGCTTTGCTTTGATCCGATGATTTATGTTCCGCAGTGGCAGCATCATTATGCCGGAATGCTGGATCAGGTATTTGAAAGTATCGGCGCGGAGAAGCTTTTAGATGTCAGTGCAGGATCTTTTCGTATCCCGCAGGATTATCTGAAAAGAATGCGCAGGCAGCAGCCTGACAGTGCGGCTGCCTGGTTTCCGTACCAGATGGATCACGGATATTATCACTATCCGGATGATCTGATGGAGCAGATGGAACAGTATCTGACCAGACGTCTGCGTCAGCATCTGCCGGAGAGTCAGATATTTGTCTGGAACCATCTGCAATAGAAATGAAAGCCAGACATAACTGATTTTTAAGCGGTGCTACCGGAGAAAAAGACAAGGAATAAAATCAAAAACAGAAAGCGGACAAAGACAATAGAAAGAAAGCGGGGATATCGTGGACAGTACGGGACAGGATTCTTATGCAGCGGTTGTGACGGGAGCGTCCAGCGGCATCGGGCTTGCGGTCAGCCAGCAGCTGGCGCAGATGGGGTATGAGGTATTTGGCATCGGAAGGGATTTTCGCGGACATCCGCTCTGGGACGATGACCGTCTGCATCCGGTTGTTTGTGATTTGATGGATACGGACAGGCTGTGCGCCTGTATCCGCCAGATCAGATCCGAAAAGCAGATTCGTGTGCTTGTAAATAATGCGGGGGCTGGTTATTACGGACTTCATGAAGAGCTGAATCCGAAAAAGATTCAGGAGATGGTGCGCACGAATCTGGAAGTGCCTATGATACTGGCGCAGCAGCTTTTGCGGGAGCTTAAAAAGCATGCCGGATTTATGATTCAGATCACGTCTGTGACGGCGGGAAAATCCAATCCGCACGGATGTGCCTATGGGGCAACAAAAGCCGGACTGGCCAGTTTTTCTGCAAGTCTGTTTGACGAAGCGCGCAAATATGGCGTAAAAGTAGTATCTATTGCGCCGGATATGACAAAGACCAGTTTGTACAGGCATGCGGACTTTAGGGAAGCAGAAGATGCAGACTGCTATCTGCTGCCGGAGGAGGTGGCGCAGGTAGTCGCATTTGTATTAAACCAGAGAGAGGGTATGGTCATTACAGATCTGACGTTAAAGCCGCAGCGGCACCAGATCAGAAAAGTGCAGTATCGCAGCCGGGAACAGTAAAAGATAACGTTAGCAGGTTACGCAGGATTCTGCGGCTGCAGACATCACAGGTGCAAACGGCCGTCAGGGGGGAGGGAATCGGATGTACCATATTGCTGTCGTTGAAGATGAAAAGGAGTGTTCTGAACAGATTCAGACATTTTTAAAACAATATCAGGAAGAAAACAGCGTCCGGTTTAAAGTATCTGCGTTTGCAGACGCGGTGCAGCTGCTGGACGGATATGAGCCGGTGTATGATATGATTCTGATGGATATTGATATGCCGGGAGTCAACGGGATGGATGCGGCAGAAACAATCCGGCAGAGTGACCGGGATGTTGTTATCGTGTTTATTACCAATCTTACAGGCTATGCGATCCGTGGGTACGAGGTAGAAGCGCTCGACTATGTCGTAAAGCCGGTGACGTATTACAGCTTTTCCATGCGTCTGACCAGAGCAATCAGACGGAGCAGGGCCAGGATCCCGCACCAGATCATGCTGACGCTTCCGGACGGAGTGAAGAAGCTGGAGGTCGGACAGATTTATTATGTGGAAGTACAAAACCGGATGCTGTATTATCATACGGCAGAAGGGACGCTGCTGGTGCGTGGAACGATGCAGGGGACACAGCAGGTACTGGAGCCATATGCATTTGCCAAATGTAATCACTGGTATATTGTGAATCTGCGGCATGTGACAGAGGTAAAAAAGAATACGGTCGTTGTCGGACCATATGAACTGGAGATCAGCAGGCGGAACCGGACGCCGTTTTTAAAAGCGCTTACGGAATATGTAGGAGGGTATCGCTGATGAAGGATCAGATGAGCAGATGGATTATGCAGGAAGCATATCTGGCCAGCGGGTATATCTTTGTACATACGATCGAACCAAAGCTGGAAAATCGAAAAAAGTCAGCCGGTATCGCGGCTTTTTTTATACTGTTTTTTGCAGTGCTCGATCATTTTTACGCATATGTTAATTTCTGGGCGGAAATGGCAGCACGGATGACCGGTTTTATTCTGCTTGGTATGATGATTTATACAGGAAGAAAGTTATCACTGACGGCGGCGTTTTATTATACGGTCTGGGCGTTCTGCGCCTGGCAGCTGATGTACGAGTGGTATCTGGTCTGCCAGACGATGGGAGCGGCGTACTGGGAACACAGGCAGCTGCAGCACTGGATCATGGAGATTCTGATCTTTGGAACCGGATATCTGATCATAGCGCTGACGATCGGCAGAATAATTCCGGATAAGGGAAAGAAAAATATCGGGCCAAGGCAGCTGCTGCTAGCACTGGTTACATTTGCCAATTTTCAGATCGTACCGTTTGTGCCTGGAGATCTCGAATACAGCTTTCAGGATCTGCGGTTTTTTATTGTATATGTCGTGCAGCTATTGCTGTGTATCGTACTGTATTTGCAGAATGAGCTTTTTAAAAAGAGTGAGCTGCGCAAGGAGCTGGAGATTATGGGGCTGCTCTGGCAGAAGGAAAAAGAGCATTTCCAGCTTTCAAGGGAAAATATTTCTTATATGAATCAGAAGGTACACGATTTAAAGCATCATATTCAGGCAATGCGAAACGCTGACAGTCAGGAGGTCGAGCGGTATTTAAAAGAGATCGAAGGCTCCGTGCGGGTGTACGAATCTATAGTGCATACGGGGAGCGCGGTGCTGGATACGATACTGACGGAAAAAAGTCTTTACTGCAGGGATCGTGGAATTACGGTTTCCTGTATGGCAGACGGGAGCCAGATGGGGTTTATCAATACGATTGATTTATATGCGATGCTTGGAAATGCGCTGGATAATGCGATTGAAGAGGTAGAAAAGTTTCAGGAAAAAGAAAAAAGACAGATCGATGTGCTGATTTACCGCAGGCAGCAGTTTCTGGCCGTGCATGTGACAAATCCGATGGAAGGAAGACTGGAATACGAGGAAGGGCTGCCGGTAACGACAAAAGGGAGCCGTCTGGTACACGGGTTCGGACTGCGCAGCATCCGGCATATTTTGAAAAAGTATGACGGGTTTCTCACGATACAGGAGGAGGACGGCTGCTTTTCGCTGCTGATGCTGATACCGGTGCCGCAGCAGGTGTTTTCGAAGGTGGAAGCATCCTGCCAGAGTAAGGGGTGCTGACGTATAGGTGCGAATTTAAGAGCATAAGCAACAATTTACATAAAAGTGTTGCGTACTGGCTATGAGGACGCCGGATGGGAGGCGGTGATCTGTCTGCCTGTGACTTTTCCAGAATGCAAG
>CANTHI010000300.1 GCA_947653505.1 uncultured Eubacterium sp. | reverse complement strand
GGAAATATATCCACGGTCGAACTGCATACCTTCTACCAGATCCAGCTCTGTCTGCATTGTTTTGGATTCTTCAATCGTAATAACACCGTCTTTGGATACTTTTTCCATTGCATCTGCTACCAGATTGCCGACTTCCTCGTCACCAGCAGAGATCGCTGCAACCTTTGCGATATGATTTTTGCCATCTACCTTCTGGCTCATTTCCTGCAGCGCTTCTACTGCCACACTGGTTGCTTTTTTCATACCTCTTCTTAAGCTGATCGGATTTGCTCCGGCTGCAAGATTTTTAATACCTTCGGAAACCATTGCCTGTGCCAGCACTGTAGCAGTCGTCGTACCATCGCCGGCTACATCGTTTGTCTTTGTTGCAACTTCTTTTACCAGCTGGGCGCCCATATTTTCAAACGGATCTTCCAGCTCGATTTCCTTTGCAATCGTAACACCATCATTCGTAATCAGCGGAGCGCCATAAGATTTATCCAGCACTACATTTCTGCCTTTTGGTCCAAGTGTTACACAAACGGTATCTGCTAACTTATCTACACCTGCTTCTAATGCAGCTCTTGCTTCTGCACCATACTTAATTTCCTTTGCCATTGTTATCTTCCTCTCTTTTTCTTCTATATTATATAATGATTTTACCTGATAAAATACCCTGCTATGACTGAATAAACTATTTTCATTCCAAGCCTGTAAAAATGCCTTACTCTACAACTGCCAGAATATCGTTCTGACGTACAATAATATACTCGTTGCCATCAATCTTTACTTCGGTTCCCGCATATTTGGAATAAATCACTCTCTGTCCTTCTTTTACCTGCATCGTAATTTCCTTGCCATCTACCACACCGCCAGGTCCTACAGCGATTACCTCAGCCTCCTGCGGCTTTTCCTGGGAAGCGCTTGTTAAAATAATGCCTGACGCAGTTGTCTCCTCTGCTTCACACTGCTTTAATACAACTCTGTCTGATAATGGTACTAATTTCATGAATATTTCCTCCTTTTAATTCTTCTTTACATCTCATAATCCTGTTGTCTGTTTATGTTATTAGCACTCGCTTGTTTTGAGTGCTAACTGATAGTTCATATCATATGTTTTTATCCTCAGTTTCGCAAGTAGAACATGATCCTGTTTTTCTGACTGATTCTTTGTTATACTTATTTTTTCTCATTTTATCTCGTTTTTTCTCACTTTCTGCAATAAATTCTAAAAAAAATATGAATTCTATAAAGAACTATTTTATAAAAATCCTGCTGCGGGAGGGGGGCTGCGCTGGCTGCTGTGGGTTTGGGAAAATGCAGCACGTCCGCTTAACCTAATGCAACACAATATGTATTATAATTTTGCTCATGCAAATACTATTAGTGTCACTTCCAAAGAATTACTTTGAATTATAATGGAAAGAAATACCTTTTCTATTTTTCAATTACGGAGGATCGTTCTATGCCACTGGACTACAAGCTGCTTGGTTCCAATATCAAAAGCCGCAGAAAAGAGCTGCATATCACCCAGCAGGTAATGGCTGATGATCTGTATTTGTCACTGAGTCTGATCAGCAAGCTGGAGCGCGGGGTAAAATCGGTCAGTCTGGATACGCTTTTTCAGATTGCGGAATATCTGCAGACGAATATTGCGGCCCTGCTCTCAGATCCGGACCATCCCATTGTCCAGCATAATAAGCTGATCAGCGATATTGACATCATGCTGGAGGATCTGGATAACCGTCATCTGCATATTTTAAACAGACTGATGAAAACTTATATGGAGCAGATACAGGAAACCTGTCCGGACCAGGAGCTGCCAGCGGATGGGAAACCAGAATGACATACAGCCGGATTATGGAATCACAAATGTGTGATATAATGAAAAGCGCAAAGCTTTCCGTAAAACGAAAGCTTTGCGCTTTTTTCTCCCGATACAATATCAGGTATTCAAAACAGACTCATTCTGCTTCTTTTGACGGATCACGTACACAGCGTGTTCATAGTCCTTATTTTGAACAAAGATCTGGTATTCTGTCTGCTTCGCTATATTTTCGCCAAAAGAACTGATCCGTCCTCCAGGCTGATGCCCATGACCCGTATAGGTTAATTTTTCACTGTAACTTATTTTTGCTTTTTTTAGGGCCTGTACGGCAGCGGAATATTCTAATGCATCAAATGTTACACAGACTTCTCTTTTTTTTGGAAAAAGGATTCCTGTTCTGGTTAAGAAGTTATTTAAACGCTTCATGACGATACTCCCATTCTTTTGATAAAAACACCATTTATGAAACTATATAAATAGCATAAGGTCTGGCTGTTTTCCGTCGTTTATTTTACCATACGTTCCAATGCCGCGGCTGCTTCTTTTAATGCGTTTTCGATGCCCGCAGGATTTTTCCCGCCGGCCTGCGCCATATTTGGACGTCCGCCGCCACCGCCGCCAACCTTTGCTGCGGCTGCCTTAATCAGATTGCCTGCGTGCGCTCCGGCTGCTATCGCCGCGTCTGTCGCCATTGCGGCCAGACTGACTTTGCCGTCTTTATCGGATGCAAGCAGAATCACTCCTTCGCCTAATTTTGCTTTCAGCTGGTCCCCGAGGTCGCGCAGACCGTTCATCTCTACGCCTGGCACCTTTGCGGCCAGAAACCGGATGCCCTTTATTTCCTGTACCTGGTCCATTACATCACCAAGCGCGTCTTTCGCTGCCTGTGCTTTTAACGATTCATTTTCACTGGTGAGCGCTTTAAGCTCTGCCATCAGGTGCTCCAGCTTCCCTATGAGCGCTGCCGGTGTCGTTTTCACTGTTCTGGCTGCGTCTGCAAGCGTCTGTTCCATGTTGTCGTAATACGCAAATACAGCATCTGACGTCAGCGCTTCGATCCGGCGTACGCCTGCTGCCACACCGCTTTCGGAAACAATTTTAAACGCCGTAATCGCGTTTGTATTGCCTACATGCGTACCACCGCACAATTCCACGGAAAAATCTCCCATCCGGACTACGCGGACCATTTCTCCGTATTTTTCGCCAAATAAAGCCATCGCTCCGGTCTTTTTCGCTTCGTCAAGCGTCATAATGTCTGTCTGAACCGGAAGCGCATCCGCGATCTTTTCATTCACAATGGCTTCCACACGATGTATTTCGTCCTCTGTCATTGCTGAAAAATGTGTAAAATCAAACCGCAGCTTGTCCGGCGTTACCTCAGAACCTGCCTGTTCCACATGTGCGCCCAGTACATCCCGCAGCGCTTTTTGCAAAAGATGTGTCGCACTGTGGTTTTTTTCGATTCTGGCCCTGCGTCCGGCATCTACTTCCAGCTGCACGGAATCACCGGTTTTTAACATACCGCCTGTACATACGCCGATATGTCCGGCCTTGCCGCCCAGTAATCTGATCGTATCTTCTACACGAAACGCACCGTCTTTTGTCCGGATCAGGCCGGTATCGCCAATCTGACCGCCCATTGCCGCATAAAACGGCGTCTGTTGCACAATAACCGTCCCGCGCTCCCCGTCAGACAGCGCTTCGGTAATCTCCGTCTCCGTTGTCATAACCGTGATTTCAGATTCACCGGACAGTCTGCCATAACCGCAAAATTCCGTCGTAATGCCAGGATCAATGGACTCATAGACCGTTACATCCGCGCCCATGTAATTTGTCGTTTTTCTGGCGTTTCTGGCCTTTGTCCGCTGCTTTTGCATGCACGCGTAAAAACCGTCTTCGTCAATCGTAAAGCCCTTTTCTTCCAGAATCTCCTGCGTCAGATCCATCGGGAATCCGTACGTATCATACAGCTTAAATGCATCTTCACCAGAAAGTGTTTTACTGCCCGTTCCTTCCATCTCTTTTTGCATTTCTGCTAAAATCGCAAGGCCCTGGTCGATCGTTTTATTAAACTTTTCTTCTTCCTGTGTCAGTACTTTAAAAATAAATTCCTTCTTTTCTTCCAGCTCCGGATAGCCGTCACTGCTCTCGGTAATGACCGTATTGCTCAGCTGTGCCAGAAACGCGCCGGCAATGCCAAGCATCCGTCCATGTCTGGCCGCGCGCCGGATCAGACGCCGCAGGACATAGCCGCGCCCTTCATTGGAAGGCATGATGCCGTCGGATACCATAAACGTAGCCGAGCGGATATGATCCGTAATCAGCCGGATGGAAATATCATCCAGCTCATCCGTCTGGTAAGTCTTCCCAGCCAGTTCACATACTTTATCCCGTATGGCTTTCATCGTATCGATATCAAAGACCGAATCCGCTTCCTGCATCACAACCGCCAGACGCTCCAGTCCCATTCCCGTATCAATATTTTTCTGGGACAGTTCTTCATAATGGCCTTTGCCGTCGCCGTCAAACTGCGTAAATACATTGTTCCATACTTCCATAAAACGGTCGCAGTCACAGCCCGGCTTACAATCCGCACGGCCACATCCATAAGCTTCTCCACGGTCATAATATATCTCAGAGCATGGACCGCACGGCCCTGCGCCATGCTCCCAGAAGTTATCACACTTCCCGTTTTCATCCCGGTAAAATCTCGTGATTTTTTCCGGCGCGACTCCGATTTCATCCTTCCAGATGGCAAACGCTTCCTCGTCCTCGCCATAAATCGACGGATACAGCCGGTCCTCTTCCAGCCCCAGCACCTTTGTCAGAAACTCCCACGACCATGCGATCGCCTCATGTTTAAAATAGTCGCCAAACGAAAAATTGCCGAGCATCTCAAAAAAAGTCAGATGTCTGGCCGTCTTTCCGACATTTTCGATATCTCCGGTACGGATACACTTCTGGCATGTCGTCACGCGCCGCTTCGGCGGTATCTCCTGTCCGGTAAAATATGGTTTCAGCGGAGCCATACCGGCATTAATCAGTAAAAGACTGTTATCGTTATGCGGTACTAAAGAAAAACTCTTCATTGCCAGATGCTCTTTGCTTTCAAAAAATTCCAGAAACATTCTGCGTAATTCGTTTACACCGTAACTCTTTTTCACACTGTTTGTCCTCCAAAATGCTTTATCTGCGGCCGGTATTGTTAATCCGTACCGTTGATGTATTTTTTGCGTCCTTGCTCTCACGAAGCGCCTTGCCCGCTTTTACGCCAAGCAGGGCTATTACTGCATAGACAATAGCTTTGAGTACATATTCCATAAAACTGCCTAAAAATGCTGTCATGGGGAAATCCTCCTGTTCTGTTTACTGTTTTTCTTTCCTTCATTGA
>CANTHI010000299.1 GCA_947653505.1 uncultured Eubacterium sp. | reverse complement strand
TGCGTATCTTACTATCCTTTTGATGAGGAATTTGTTTCGGCGGAGATTGACGGAATATCTACTGTATCATGTTTAGCAGTATTTGCGTTACGGATTCTTGTAAGCATATCTGCGATTGGATCACTCACTGTCATGATTGAATTTCCTCCTTAAAAATTATCTGGGTGTCACGGTTTACCAGGAAGCCTTCTTTACTCCCGGAATCTGGCCCTTATATGCTAATTCCCGGAAGCACACACGGCACACACCGTATTTCTTTAATACAGAATGTGGACGACCACAGATTCTGCAGCGTGTATATTCTCTTGTAGAAAATTTCTGTTTACGCTGCTGTTTTACTTTCATCGAAGTCTTTGCCATAATTTCCCTCCTGATTACTTCTGAAATGGCATGTTGAACTGCGCTAATAATTCACGTGCTTCTTCATCCGTCTTTGCAGTAGTTACAAAAATAACGTCCATGCCGCGTACTTTGTCGATCTTATCAAATTCCACTTCCGGGAAGATCAGCTGCTCTTTGATACCAAGTGCATAATTGCCTCTCCCATCAAAAGAATTCGGATTGACACCCCGAAAGTCACGTACACGAGGCAGCGCAAGGTTTACAAGACGATCTAAAAATTCATACATCTTTTCCCCTCTTAACGTCACCTTACAGCCGATCGGCATCCCTTCCCTGATCTTAAAGTTCGCGATGGATTTTTTGGAAATCGTCTTCACTGGCTTTTGTCCGGTAATCAATTCCATATCGCTCATAGCTGCTTCCAATATCTTCGCGTTTTCCTTTGCTTCACCAATGCCCATGTTTACAACAATCTTATCCAGCTTTGGCACCTGCATGCGATTTTTATATCCGAATTTTTTGATCATAGCATCTACGATCTCATTCATATACTGATCTTTTAATCTGCTCACTTTTGGACCTCCTTCCTTCTATTCGTGCTTAATCAATAATGTCACCAGTTGATTTTGCAAAACGGACTTTTTTATCTCCGTCAAACTTAAATCCGATTCTTGTCGGCTGTCCCTTATGCAGATACATTACATTTGAAATATGAATTGGCCCTTCCTGGTGTACAATCCCGCCCTGCTGGTTCTGCATGGATGGTTTTGTATGCTTCGTGATCATATTGATTCCCTCAACAAGAAGTGTCTGATTCTTGCGATTTACAGCAATGACTTTACCTTCTTTATCTTTATCTCTTCCGGCAATCACTTTTACCATGTCGCCTTTTTTTATTTTAAACATTGCCATCTTGCTACCTCCTATAATACTTCCGGAGCCAGAGAAACAATCTTCATGAAATGCTTATCACGGAGCTCCCTTGCTACCGGTCCGAAGATACGGGTTCCTCTCGGAGTCTGGTCATCTTTTATAATAACTGCGGCATTTTCATCAAAGCGGATGTAAGAGCCGTCTTTGCGGCGTGTTTCACGTACGGTACGTACGATAACTGCTTTTACAACATCCCCTTTTTTAACAACGCCGCCTGGTGTTGCATCTTTAACGGTCGCAGTGATCACATCGCCAATGTGTGCATATCTTCTTGTAGAACCGCCCATAACACGAATGCAGAGCAATTCCTTTGCTCCGGTATTGTCTGCAACCCTGAGTCTGCTTTCCTGCTGTATCATGCTGGAATCCTCCTTGTACTATTATTTCGCTCTCTCAACGATTTCGACAAGTCTCCATCTCTTATCCTTAGACAGCGGTCTTGTCTCCATTACCCTGACGGTATCACCGATTCTGCAGTCGTTGTTCTCATCATGAGCTTTTAATTTATAAGTTCTTTTAACGATCTTGTTATAAAGCGGATGTCTTACATTATCCTTTACAGCTACGACAATTGTTTTCTGCATCTTATCGCTTACAACAACACCCACACGTGTTTTTCTTAAATTTCTTTCCACGATTTCATTCTCCTTTCCGGGATTCAGGCATTGGCTTTCTCAGTAATAACTGTCTGGATTCTTGCAATATTTCTTCTGACCTCTTTGATTCTGCCTGTATTCTCCAACTGGTTCGTTGCATTCTGGAATCTCAAATTGAAAAGTTCTTTCTTAGCCTCTGCTAACCGGTCATTTAAGTCCGCCGGAGTCTGTGTCCGTAATTCTTCTAAATATTTACTTGCTTTCATTTGATTCACCGCCTTCTAAGTCTGCACGCGAAACTACTTTACATTTACAAGGTAATTTGTGTGTAGCGAGACGCAATGCTTCTCTCGCAGTTTCTTCCGCAACTCCATCGATCTCAAACAATACACGTCCTGGCTTTACAACAGCTACCCAGTATTCCAGAGAGCCTTTACCAGAACCCATACGGGTCTCTGCAGGCTTTGCAGTTACCGGTTTATCAGGGAATATTTTAATCCAGATTTTACCGCCACGCTTTACGTAACGCGTCATAGCGATACGGGCTGCCTCGATCTGGTTGGATTTAATCCACGCCGGCTCCATCGCCACGATACCATATGAACCATTGGTAATCTTATTGCCCCTGGTCGCTTTTCCTCTCATAGAGCCACGGAACTGTTTTCTATGCTTTACTCTTTTCGGCATTAACATAATTACTGAGCGCCTCCTTCCTTATTTCCCTTCGTAGGAAGAATCTCACCTTTGTAGATCCATACTTTTACGCCTACTTTACCGTAAGTCGTATCTGCCTCAGCGAATCCATAATCAATATCTGCTCTTAATGTCTGAAGCGGAATATTTCCTTCTGAATAGAACTCTGTACGCGCCATATCCGCACCACCAAGACGTCCGGATACAGCAGTCTTAATTCCAAGCGCGCCTGCCTTTAAGCTTCTGGACATGCAGGATTTCATAGCACGGCGGAAAGAAATACGATTCTCTAACTGCAGTGCGATATTTTCTGCTACCAGCTGGGCATCCTTGTCTGGTTTCTTTACTTCTTTGATATCTACAATCAGCTTTCTGTTCGTATATTTCTGAAGCTCACCTTTTACTTTTTCGATCTCGGCGCCGCCCTTACCGATGACAACACCCGGTTTTGCTGTATAGATAATGACTTTTACACGTTCCGAAGCTCTCTCGATCTCGATCTTTGAGATACCAGCCGTGTATAACTTCTTTTTCAGGAATTCTCTAATCTTATAATCTTCTATTAAACAGTCTGCGAAATCTCCCTCTGCATACCACTTAGAGTCCCAGTCAGCAATGACACCGACTCTTAAGCCATGAGGATTAACTTTCTGTCCCATGCTTTCCCTCCTTATCTTTCATTCAGCACAATGGTGATGTGGCTCATTTTCTTTTCGATTCTGTAGGCACGCCCCTGTGCTCTCGGTCTGATTCTCTTCATCGTAGGTCCCTTGTTTGCGTAGCACTCTTCAATATACAGACGGTCTGCGTTCATTCCGTTATTGTTTTCTGCATTCGCAATTGCGGATCTTAATAATTTAGCAGTAATCTTAGATGCGTAGCGCGGATTATAATCCAGAATCGCAAGCGCTGTTTTTACGTCTTTTCCACGAATTGCATCTAATACAAAGCAAGCTTTCGTAACTGACACTCTTGCATAAGATAATTTTGCAGAAGGTCTGGTATCTTTATTATTTTCATTTCTTTCTCTCTTGATCTGGGATCTATGTCCTTTAGCCATGAAATAGAGCCTCCTTTCCTAATCAGCGAATTATTTCACTCTTGATCTTTTTTCTTCTTTTACATGACCGCGGTAAGTTCTTGTAGCAACAAACTCACCCAGCTTATGCCCGACCATATCCTCTGTCACATATACCGGTACATGCTTTCTGCCATCATGCACTGCAAACGTACGTCCTACAAAAGACGGAAAAATTGTAGAACGGCGTGACCATGTCTTAATTACCGCATTGTCACCCGCAGCGTTCAGGGCATCTACCTTCTTTAACAGGCTTTCATCAGCGAAAGGACCTTTTTTTAATGATCTTTTACCCATTATCTATATTCCTCCTATTTACTCTTGATTGCTCTGCCGTCACGTCTTCTTACGATCAGCTTATCCGAAGCTTTCTTTTTCTTACGTGTCTTAAGACCAAGTGCAGGTTTGCCCCAAGGTGTACATGGACCCGGACGTCCGATCGGAGCCTTGCCTTCACCACCACCATGCGGATGGTCATTCGGATTCATAACAGAACCACGAACCGTCGGGCGGATACCCATATGACGCTTCCGTCCTGCTTTACCGATATTGATCAGATTATGATCGCCATTTCCAACGACGCCGACTGTAGCACGGCAGCTCAGAGGAACCATTCTCATTTCACCTGAAGGCAGACGGAGTGTTGCATATTTGCCTTCTTTTGCCATTAACTGTGCGCTCAGACCCGCGGAACGCGCTAACTGTCCGCCCTTTCCCGGATGCAGTTCGATATTGTGTATCTGTGTACCAACCGGAATATTCTCAAGCGGCAGACAATTGCCGACCCTTACCTCTGCTTCCGGTCCGTTCATGACCTGCATACCATCTGTAAGTCCTGCCGGAGCGATAATATAAGCCTTCTGACCATCCATATATCTGATCAGAGCGATATTTGCCGAGCGGTTCGGATCATACTCGATCCCGATTACTTTTGCCGCCACGCCATCTTTTCTTCTTTTAAAATCAATAATTCTGTATTTCTGTTTATTTCCACCGCCACGGTGTCTGACGGTAATTTTACCCTGATTATTACGTCCTGAATGTTTCTTTTTCGGTACTAACAAAGATTTTTCAGGAGTTTTCTTTGTGATTTCAGAGAAATCAGATCCAGTCATATGTCTTCTGGAAGGTGTATATGGGTTATAGCTTTTAATTCCCATGATTGTTTCTCCTTTCAATGCTTTCTTATCGTGCAAGCTGCACATATTCAAATACGTTCTTTTACAGTCCGCTGAAAATCTCGATATCTGCGCTGTCCTCTGTCAGCTGGACAATGGCTTTCTTTCTGGCCGGAGTTCTTCCTGTCACGGCGCCGCGTCTTTTTTTCTTGCCAGGAATATTCATCGTGTTGACTTTTGCAACCTTTGTTCCTTCAAACATTTTCTCTACGGCTTCCTTAATCATTGCCTTATTTGCATCTGTATGCACATAAAACGTATACTTTTTGTATGCCATAAGATCCATACTTTTTTCTGTAACCACCGGTCTGAGGATTACATCATAATACTGAATGTTTGCAATTGTGGCTAACGTTCCAACTAGTCGTCAAGATATCGACTTCTTCCAAGC
>CANTHI010000298.1 GCA_947653505.1 uncultured Eubacterium sp. | reverse complement strand
TGACAGGCCGGTCAAACATACATATTGATACAGACTTGCCGGATATTCAAAACAACCGCCAGTAATTATATGTAACGCCTTAGAAAAACAGCCGGATGAGGGAAGCGGTCCTGTTTCATTGTGACTTTGGAAGAATGTTAGAAGCTCTTAGTATTCTGCCCGATACACAGGCGGCGAAGCCGAAGCGGCACCTTTAGCTGCTGGCGGAGCCAGAAGCGAACCAGGTGTCGCGCCCGTCCGGTACCAAAGACTGGATGCAGAATACTTAGAGATTCTTACATTCTGGAAACCGGAACAATGAAACAGGGCCGCTTTCCTCATCCAGCGTCCTCATAGCCAGAATATAACACTTTTATGTAAATTGTTGCATTTCCTGCTTCATTATCCTTATGGCTTCATCCCCTGCGCAATATTCAGATGCAGCGCATCACGGTTCCTGCTCAAATACCGGATCTGCCGGATAACCGCCGCTACACTTTTGCATCGCGCGCTGGACGCTGTCTGCAGAATTGCCCCAGTCTTTATCCTTGTTGCGGTAGTCGTTTTTTTCCACAAACCACGATACCTCGCTCTGCAGCCGTTTCATATGCTCCAGCATCAGTGCGGATGTCTTTGGATAAAAATCCTGCTTTTCAGTATCAGACAGTTTGTCCTCTGCACATTCGATCAGATCACGAAAGTGCGGCAGGCAAAAGCCTTTACTGTTTAGAAAAGCTTCGCGAAATTCACTGTTTTTCCGGTACAGATCAAAAAAAGTGTCCAGATACCGGTTATAGATCTGGTTGAAATGATCACATACATAGCAGGAACGTTCCTTTGCATCCAGCCACGCGCCCAACGGTGTTCTGGCCTGTGTCTGGGCAGCTTCGGTCCGTTTCATGCGTTTGATAAAACTGGATTTTCCAGGTGAAAAGCGATTTAGTTCCTGCGCAAGCTCTTCGTTTAATTTTTTCAGATGCGTGCTTAAAATCAGTGCGCTACCCAGACGGTTGCCATAGTCATACATCATTTTATAGTGATGACGGCAGAAGCCAAGCTCGTCTGTTTTCTCCCGTATATAATCTTCCATATAGGCAGAGCCAAGAATAAAAGAAATGGCATGCTGCTCCGCGGCACGTTCCAGATAACAGAACGGACATTCGTCGCTGGTACGGAAGGCTTCGATTAACGGGAGTGTGGAAATGTCTTTTTTCATAATGATTCCCCTGTCTGTGTAAAATGTGTAAAAATGGATGGTTTCTGTAACTGCTATTCGTTTATATAATCAATTTCCGTTAAATTTACTCCGGAAACGGTCAGAATTACTTTCAATTCTGTATAGCGTCTTTTCATTTTTTATAGGAATCAGATTCTTTATCAGCGCCGGTCATATAATCCTGTAATCTTGAAAAATCTTCTATATTTTTTTGTATCATTTCTTTTTCTGTCATCTCCATTACCTTCATATTCTCACCGCCTTTATCATGATACAGCATAATCTGATACCATCATTATAGCGTATGTGGCTGGGAGTGTAAAGCACAAAGAAATGCTTTGGGAAGTCTTACTGATGAAGCATAGTTACTTTTCACGGGGTCAGGAACGCGCAGGGTCTGCCCCACTGGGCATAAACTGCGCGTTCCGTGAGAATATTTATGTAAATTATTGCACATACATTGCGCTCTAATATGATATTTTTGCACTGACTTTGCATAAAAACATTGACTTTCTTTGTGCAATATTCTAAAATAAATGTCAATATATGTGCAAAAAAGGAGTGATTTTTATGGCCGTAACGATCAAGGATGTCGCTGCGCTGGCAGGCGTTTCTCCTTCCACGGTGTCAAGGACCTGCAAGAACAATCCGTCTATCAGCGCAGAAACAAAGGAAAAAGTCCGCCGTGTCATGGCGCAGCTTGGTTATGAACCGGGTTTTTCGTATGACGGGGCGGCTGGTACCTGCTCCAGAACGATCGGGATTATACTGCCGCCGTCTTATCGGGAAGCATATGAAAATTCCTTTTATCTGGAAGCAATCCGCGGAATCAGTCAGTTCTGCAACAAACGGCAGTATATCAGTACGGTCATTACCGGGCAGGACGAAGCAGAGATACTGGGTGCGGTCCAGTCCATTGGGACAGACAGTATGATCGACGGCTTTGTCGTGCTCTTTTCCAGAAAAGAAGATGCGATTGTAGAGTATCTTTGTGAGGAAGAGCTGTTATATGTACTGGTCGGAAAAGCGCCAGTGCCGGCAAATCAGACGATTATTGTAGATAATGATAATCTGCTGGCTGGACAGGAAGCGGCAGAATATCTGTACCAGCTTGGGCACCGCAAGATTGCTTATGTAGGAAATGAGAGTCTGTTTTTCTATTCGGCAGACCGTAAATCCGGATATCAGCTGGCACTTTTGCAGCACAATCTGCCGGTTTATTCCCAGTACTGCGTGCAGGTCAGCTGTATCCCGCAGGAGGATACCGCGCAGATTCGTGCGTTGTTAGAGCAGCCGGATCGTCCGACGGCAATTGTTGTCAGTGACGATATTCTGGCAGTAGCGCTGGAGCGGGTCTGCATTCAGATGGGACTGTCAGTCCCAAAAGATCTTTCGATCGTATCGTTTAACAACTCGCTGTTTGCCAGGCTGACATCCCCGCAGCTGACCTCAATTGATGTCAATTCGTTCCAGCTGGGGATAGAAGCAGCTTCGCAGCTGATTAATCATATTGAAAATCCGGATCTGCTGGCTACTAAAATCATCGTTCCGCACAGGCTGATCGAACGGGACAGCTGCTGTAAGCCGGATCAGGAAATGGAGCCTGCAGGGACATGAACATAAAAGTATGGATCAGTGCAGCAGGAGAACGGAAAAAGAAGAAAATCAGGACAAACATCCGTAAAAGGCGGACCAGAACAGTTTTTCCTGATGACAGGAAGATACAGGAGGTATAGGACATGAAACGTATGGGAGCGGCAGCTGCTGTGGCACTTTCAGCATGTATGCTTGCAGGGGGATGTGGTGCCAGTGCTGAAAAAACATCGATTTATTATCTGAATTTTAAGCCGGAGGTAGCGTCTGTCTGGCGGGATCTGGCAAAAGATTATGAAGAGGAAACAGGCGTGGAGGTCAAAGTGCTGACCGTTGCGAATGGAAACTACGAGCAGCGTCTCAAAGCGGAGCTTGCGAAAAAGGACGCGCCGACGTTATTTCACATTACCGGACCGATCGGATATGAGCACTGGAAGCACTACTGTATGGATTTAAGTGATACGGAATTATATACGTGGCAGCTGGATGAAAATATTGCGGTCAAAAGCGGGGATGGTGTATACGGTATCCCGTATGTTGTCGAGGGCTATGGGATTATTTATAACGATGCGGTGATGCAGAAATATTTTGCGCTTCCGTCCAAAGCCGTTTCTGTTAACAGTATGGATGAAGTAAATAATTTTGAAACATTCAAAGCAGTTGTGGAAGATATGACATTACATAAATCTGAGCTCGGCATCGAAGGAGTCTTTGCGTCGACTTCGTTTGGCTCCGGTGAGGACTGGCGCTGGCAGACGCATCTGGCAAATATTCCGGTGTATTATGAATTTCAGGACAAAAATGTTTCAGATACGGATACACTGGATTTTAAATATGCGCAGAATTATAAAAATATCTTTGATCTGTATATCAACAACTCCTGTGCGCAGCCTTCTGAGCTGGCTTCCAAAACGGTGAAGGATTCTATGGCAGATTTTGCGCTGGAACGGGCGGCAATGGTGCAAAACGGCAACTGGGCATGGAGTCAGATCGCAGAAGTAGAAGGAAATAAGGTATCAGAAGAAAATGTAAAATACATGCCGATTTATACAGGCATTGAAGGCGAAGAAGGACAGGGACTTTGTATTGGAACCGGAAATTATCTCAGCATCAATGCCACGGCAACCGAAGAAGAGCAGCAGGCAGCTGTGGAATTTATGAAATGGGTCTACAGTTCGGATACCGGAAAAGACTATGTTACAAACAGGATGGGCTTTATCGCGCCGTTTGAAACGTTTTCCGAGGCAGAGCGGCCGGAAAATCCGCTTGCCAAAGAAGTATCAAAAGATATGGAAAATGAGGCGACACAGTCTGTAAACTGGATTTTTTCCACATTTCCAAGCCAGAAATTTAAGGACGCGTTTGGCGCCAGTCTCCTGCGCTATGTCAAAGGAGAATGTGAATGGGATGATGTGGTAGAAGGCGTCAAAGAAGAATGGGCTTTAGAGAAAGCGGAACAATAGGGGGAAGCAGGATATGAAAGTAAAATCAATACGTTCCAAAATCGCGTTATTAATTGCGTCCACATCGATACTGCTCATTATGGGAATCCTGGTGATCTGTTATGTTATTAACCGCAAAAATATTGTGGATTTGTGTAAAAGCTATTTATATGACACCTGCGTATCCGCTTCCGGTACTTTGTACGAAAGCTTTTACGGGGATTCGGAGCGCAATCATCTGGAAGTCAGTCTGGAATACATTTTATACAGCGTAGGCATCGGGACAATGGATTCCAGCCACGCATATCTCGTTGATACCGAAGGGGTCTATCTGTATCATAAGGATGCCGAAAAAATCGGTACGAAGCTGGAAAACAATCCGGTCATCGAAGAGGTCGCAGGACAGCTTAGACAGGGAATCATGACAACAGCAGATGTCAGAAGATGCAAGGTAGACGGGGAAGATGTTTATGTAGCGTTTATGTGTACTGTAAATGACTGGATCGTGGTCGTGCAGGCAGATGAGTCAGATGTGCTAAAGCCAGTGCTTACGATCAGTATGTACACGCTGGCGGTCGGTGCCGCGCTGCTTGTGCTGGCGTTGTTTACCGGGATCATTATCACAGCACGTATTACAAAGCCGGTATCTGCGCTGACTACTGTCATTAACGATATTTCCGAGCTGAATCTGCAGGACGGACAAAAGATTCCAAAGACAAATGATGAGATCGGGGTAATGGGGCATGCTGTCACAAATATGAGGCAGCAGCTGACAGAGATTGTCTCGGAACTGGACGATATTTCCGAAAAACTTGTAACAGATGCCAATATGCTGTATGACATATCGGATCAGGTCAACGAAGCTTCTTCCAATAATTCGGCTACGAACGAAGCTCTGGCGTCAAGCATGCAGGAGACATCCTCTGTGACAAACGAAGTCAACCATAATATCCAGAATATGAACGAAAGCGTTGTCATCGTGGCAGATAAA
>CANTHI010000297.1 GCA_947653505.1 uncultured Eubacterium sp. | reverse complement strand
TTTAAGGGAATGAAAATAGTAAAGCCGCTGGACATGATCCCGTATAAAAAAGCAGAAGCGATTGCAGTCCTGCAGAAAGAATTTGGATGGCAGTCTTATGCGAACAAGCATTTTGAAAGTATTTTTACAAGATTTTACGAAGGCTACTGGCTTCCGCATAAGTTTGGCTATGATAAGAGGAGAGCGCACTTTTCCAGCCTGATTCTGACTGGACAGATGGACAGGCAGGAAGCGCTGCAGCTGTTAAAAGATCCTCCATACAGCGAAACACAGGCAATGGAAGATTTGGCGTACATCGCTAAGAAGCTGGGGCTGACGAAAAAAGAATTTTTTAGACTTATGCAGGGAAAAAACAGGACTTATAAGGACTATAAAAACAATGCTTTTTTCATTAATCTGGCAATCAGAATTGCCCATATTGCCGGATTGGAAAAACGCCAGTACCGATGACAACAGGAGCAGGAGGTTTATGAAGGTTTTGTTGCTGGACGTCAACTGCAAATACAGCAGTACGGGAAAAATTGTATATGATCTGTATACGCAGCTAAAGGCAGAAGGGCACGAAGCAGCAGTTGGTTATGGACGTGGGCCACGGGTGAAAGAAAAAAATATCTGCAGGTTCAGTCCCGTCTGGGAGGTGTATCTGCATGCATTTCTGACCAGGGTGACAGGGAATACGGGATGCTTTTCTTATATAGGAACAAAGCGGCTGCTTGGACTGATCAAAGTGTTCCGGCCAGATGTCGTACATTTAAATGATATGCACGGATATTTTGTAAATATCATTCCATTAATGGAATATTTGAAAAGGAACCAGATAAAGACCGTCTGGACCTTCCATTGTGAATTTATGTATACAGGGAAGTGCGGTCATTCTTATGAGTGTGGTAAGTGGAAAAAAGAATGTGGAAATTGTGGACAGTTAAAAGAATATCCGGCAAGCCTGTTTTTTGACAAAACAAAAAAGATGTATCGCAGGAAAAAGAAAGCATTTGAGAATTTTAACCATTTAACAATTGTGACACCATCAGACTGGCTGGCAGACAGAGTGAGGCAGTCTTTTCTGAAAGATAAAAAGATAGTGACGATCCATAATGGAATTAATACAGAGATCTTTCACAAAAAGGATGCATCGCGGCTGCGCAGAAAGCTTGGGCTGGGAGATGAAAAAGTAGTGCTGGCAGCCGCGCCGGATCTGCTGTCTGAACGTAAAGGAGGAAAGTACGTGCTGCAGGCGGCGCGTAGAATGAGAGAGCAGAATGTTAAGTTTATTCTGGTTGGCATTACGGATCTGAGTCAGAAATTTGATGACAATGTCATTCCGGTAGCAAGGATCCGGGATCAGGAGCTGCTGGCGGAGTATTATTGTCTGGCGGATGTTTTTGTGATATGCAGTAAGAGAGAAACCTTTTCCATGACGGTTGCGGAAGCGCTTTGCTGCGGAACTCCGGTTGCCGGTTTTAAGGCAGGGGCTCCGGAGACAATAGCAATTGCGCAGTATAGCAGTTTTGCAGAATATGGAGATAGGAAAGCGTTTGTAAGCTGTGTTCAGAAACTATTAAATAGTGACTTTAACAGAAAAGAAATTTCCACGAATGCACAAACGTTATACAGGAAAGAAGGTATGTTTCTATCTTATTTGAAATTATATGAGGAAAAGAGATGAAAGTATTATTTCTGACCAATATACCATCTCCATATATGGTTGATTTTCTTAATGAATTTGGAAAACTATGTGAGCTGACAGTTATTTTTGAGAGGGAAAGATCAGGTGTGCGTGATGCCAGCTGGAATCAGTGGATCTTTCAAAATTTTCGTGGAATAGTTCTAAAGGGCATACCGGTTAAAGTAAATGAAGACCTGGATGATCAGGCAATATGTCCACAAGTAATAAAATATATTAATAGAAAATATGATCGCGTGATTGTAGCGAATCCATGTACGCCGACAGGAATGATGGCAATTGCTTATATGAAATTAAGAAGGATTCCATATGGTATACAGAGCGAGGGTGGATTTCCGAAAAGCGGAAAAGGTATCAAAGAGAAAGTAAAAAAGGCAGTGATAGGAAATGCATGTTTTTATTTAAGCACAGCAGATATTGGAGATCAATATTTTATTACGTATGGAGCAGATGCTGCAAAGATTTACCGTTTTCCATTTACTTCATTACATAAAAATGAAATTTTAAAGAAACCTGTAACATTAAAGGAAAAGGAAACTCTTCGTAAAGAATTGGACATACCATATGAAAAAGTGATTTTGTCTATTGGGCGATATATTCCGGTAAAGGGTTTTGACGTTTTGATAGAAGCGCTTTCCGGGATAGAAGGATCCGTAGGCATGTATATTATCGGTGGCAGGCCGACAGAAGCATATTTAAAACTAAAAGAAGAATATAAATTGGATAATCTTCATTTTGTTGGATTCGCAGATAAGGCAATAATAAAAAAATATTATATGGCATCAGACATATATGCTTTTAATTCGCGGGGGGATACATGGGGACTGGTGATCAATGAGGCTATGTCTTTTGGGCTTCCGGTTGTATCGTCGGATCAATGCTACGCGGCATTAGCATTAATTGAGAATGATGTGAACGGATATATTGTTCAGGTAGATTGTGCAGATGCTTTTCGGGAAAAATTTAAGTATTTAATAATCCATTCTGAAATATGTGAGCGGATACAAAAAAATAACCTGCAAAAAGCAGAAAAATATACATTTGAAGAAATGGCAGGAAAGATCATGGCGGCACTGGAGGTTGTTCGTATTGGAAAGTCAGAATAACAGGAATTATCTGTATTTATTAAAAGCATTTGCGATTTTCAGCGTTGTATGTGCACATACAGCGGTGGAGCCGGAAAATAGTTCAAAAAGTATTCATATGGCGGTACGTTTCCTGTCATCGATAGGAACAGCAGGGGTTCCGGTTTTTTTTATAATATCAGGGTATTTGTTTTATGGAAACCAGCGGGGAGTAAAGGAATTTGTAGAAAGAAAGCTTAAAAGTATTGTAGTGCCGTGGATTTTTTGTGAGACGATAGTATGGCTGTACGTCGTATTAAGAAAAAACGGGGCGGGTTTTTGGGAATGGTTAAAGTTTATACTTGGTGTTTATCATTCTACATATTATTTAACGATGCTTGTATTCATGTATGTTCTTTTTTGGAAAATTAAAAAATATGATGTATTTTCCGGAATCTGTCTGATCGTTTCATGCAGCAGTATTTTAAGTCTGGGATGGAAAATACCGTTTGCTGTGAGGTGGAATGAATGGACGATTACGCCCTATTTAAATGTTTTTAACTGGATGATGTATTTTGTGGCAGGCATGTGTTTAAAAAAGAAAGATGGTCTTGAAGCAACAGCTGTATTAGCAGGAAAATTATTGCCAGTAAGTATTCCTTTACTCATAGCAGATTTCTTTATCCACGATCGTTGCGCGCTGTCCTGGACCTATTTTTCGAAATACGCTCTGCTTAATATTACGCTGCAGGTATTAGTAATTATGGGAGTTTCATATCTGCTTTGCAGAAGAAATGCAGATATGCTGATCAGTGTTGGCAAATATTCTTTTACGATATATCTTTTGCATGAATTAAGCGTGGGAATAGTAGTATGGATTACTGCCAGATCAGGAAGCAGTATTCTAATATTGCAAAGACCATTTATCGTTATCATGATAATGGTAGTGGCAATTTATTTTATCCAGATTATATGTCTGCATTTTGAAAAAATGAAGGGTTTGCCCGGATTATTGACTGGCATTCGATGAGGGTGTTTGTAATGCACATAATATATTTAGGATCTGTTTCGGGTAAGGAAGAAGCAGGACAGCTTTCAGGTGCATCTGCTGCCGGAAACAATATGCAATGGAATGTATTGACAGAGCTTTTTAAATATAAAGATGTTTCAATTAACGCTTTTACATTGCTAAGTGTAGCTTCTTTTCCTATAGAAAGACGGATTATGATAAAGAAAAAAAGGAAAGAGATTGGTGAGGGAGTGTTTGTCACACAGGTTCCCTTTATTAACATTCCGGTTATAAAACAACTGACACAATCCTTATCCTTGTACTGGAATGCCAGACGTGCAGTTCAGGCAGAAAGTATTGTTTTTTCATACAATTTATATATGCAGGAGGGCGGGGTTCTTGTTAAGCTGAAAAAAAAATTTGGCCTGCAGACAGTTGCATTGCTTGCAGACCTGCCGATTGATGATGACTATCAAAGAAAAGGTCTTGGAAAATACCTGTATCATTATTTTTTTTCGGTTTCCAGGAGAAATATAACAAAATGTGATCATATCATTGCGCTTAATAAACAGGCTGTGAAAGAATTTGCTCCAGAAGCAGATTTTATCGTGATAGAGGGTGGGATTCCGGTAAGTGAATGTGTTACAGAGAAAAGGTTGCCGGTTATGGAAAAAAATATAGTTTATACAGGTGCACTTACAGAATACAGTGGAATCTGTCAGTTAATGGAAGCGATGAAATATATGGATTCACGGATTGTACTTGAAATATATGGGGATGGCAGATTACGGGAATATGTATACGAATGTGAAAAAAAGTGTAGAAGAATCAGATACAGAGGAAATATTCCGAATGATCAGATAAAAAAAATACAGAGGAAAGCGTGGCTGTTAGTCAATCCACGTCCGATCAATGATGTTATTGCAAGGGTGACATTTCCGTCTAAAATATTTGAATATATGGTAAGTGGCAGACCTGTTTTATCGACAAAGCAGACCGGATTTACAAAAGAATATCTGGATCATTTATTCGTCGTAAATAGTGATGAACCTGAAGCAATTGCAAAGAAAGTGAATGAAATTGCACAGTTAAAGGATGAGGAGCTGGATGAATGGGGGATTAGGGCACGTAAATTTATAATGGAAAATAAAACATGGAAGCAGCAGACAAAAAAGATTTATAAATTCCTGAAACAGATAGAAAAAGGTGAAGATGTTGAAAAGTATTAACATAAGATATTTTTTTAACTATATTACAGTTGTTTTTATGATCTACATATCAGGATCAGTTTTCTTTGTAGAGCTGTATTACAAATATGCTGTTATGCTATGGATATTATATGCTGTTTTATTATTCATTCTGGTAAAAAAATACCGGTTACAATCTTTTAAGGCGGCCCTGCCTGTAACTGCAGGATTTTGTGAATTTATCGCAGCTTTATTTAATAAAGATTTTGAGCTTTCTCCATATATAGCATTATTTCTGATGATATCAGGCATTGTATTTTTATCAGAAAC
>CANTHI010000296.1 GCA_947653505.1 uncultured Eubacterium sp. | reverse complement strand
CTTTCTGCAGATTTTCCAGACCTTCCGTAATGATAGACGGTTCCTGTGCCGCCATCCCGCATCAGCTCCCACTATTATCATATATTCCTGTACTGACACATACCTGCCGGCATCTGTCAGGCCCATCACCCATTTCTGTACCGTCCTGCCATATTCCGGCATCGTCAGTAATCCAGCTCATGGATAAACAGCCCGCTGCGCAGCTTTGGCTCAAACCATGTAGATTTGGGCGGCATTAAAAGCCCCGCGTCCGCAACCGCAAACAGCTCTGAAATATCCGTCGGATACATCGCAAATGCAACTGCGCAGTCCGTCTGCACTCTTTTCTCCAGCTCGTCCAGCCCGCGGATGCCTCCTGCAAAATCAATCCTGCGGTCCGTCTTCGGATCGTGTATCCCAAGCACCGGCTCCAGCAGCAAATCCTGCAGCAGCGATACATCCAGACCTTTCACCGGATCTTTATCCCTGTCAGCGTCACGAACCGTACACAGATACCAGTTTCCATCAAGATACATGGAAATTTCCCCTTTTTTGCGCGGTCTGCGCTCACTGCGTGGTATTTTTTTCAAATCAAAGACCGTACCAGCCTTCTTTAAAAATTCCGCGGCAGTCATGCCTGCCAGATCTTTTACCACACGGTTGTAATCCATGATCAAAAGCTGGTCATCCGGAAACAGGACGGACAGAAAATAATTAAACTCCTCGCTGCCCGTATAACCGGCATGCGCCTCCCTGCGCTTTTGCCCGACCTTCACCGCAGACGCCGCACGGTGATGCCCGTCCGCGATATAAAGCGCCGGCATGACGGCAAACGCCTGCTGCAAAGCCTGTATATCCGCATCCTGCTCCACCACAAATACCCTGTGGCGGACGCCGTCCTCTGAGACAAAATCATACAGCGGCTCCTGTTTTTTGATCTGATCTGTAATCCGGTTCACTGTCTCTTGTGAGCGGTAAGCCAGAAAAATCGGGCCGGTCTGGGCATTGCAGGCATCCACATGGCGGATCCGGTCTGCTTCTTTGTCCGCACGGGTATTTTCATGCTTTTTAATTACCCCGCGCTCATAATCATCGATCGATGCACAGGCCACAATGCCAGTCTGTACCCTGCCGTCCATCGTCAGCTCATAAATATAATAGCACCGCCGCTCATCCCGGAGCAGGGAACCGTCTGCCACTTTTTCCCAGAGCAGGTCATGCGCCTTCTGATACACTTCTTTTGCATAAATATCCGTTCCCTGCGGAAACTGTGTCTCCGGACGGTCAATATTTAAAAAAGAATCCGGATTGCCCGCCACCTGCTGTCTGGCTTCCTCTGTGCTGTATACATCATAAGGTAACGCTGCGATTTTACCCGCTTTTTCCCTGCACGGACGGATGCACGGAAATGGTCTGATATCTGCCATTGTTCTCTCCTTTTTCCATGTGTATTCCAATTTTTTCCAGATTGTCTTATTATAACGTTTAAAGTCTCATCCGTCAAACAGTGTTTTCTTCCTGCTGCTTTCTTATATAATCTTCCATAATCTCTGCCGCCAGCCTTATCATCTGCGGACACGGCCGCTTTTTATAATACTCCGGCGTACGCGCGCCAGGCTCCAGCCTGTGATCCTTTCCCTCCAGCCCCAGCAGCTCCCGGCAGACGATCGAGCCGGTCTGCGCGCGAAACTGCGCGGCCAGCTCCTGGATTCTCGTATAATGCTCTTTTTTAGCCTGCATATCCTTCGGGTCATCATAACCGTACAGCGCACCTGCTACAAAAAACATCCCGCTGACAGCCCCGCATACCTCACGCAGCCGCCCCATACCGCCGCCAAAGGAAGACACCATTTTCAGCAGCTTCCCTTTTTCGATCCCGATTTCCTCACAAAAAGCCAGCGCAATGGACTGGGTACAGTTGTACCCTTCCCGGAACAGCGCTTCCGCCTGTTCGCCTTTTGAACCTGTATGTTCCATTTTCTTTATCCTTTCTGTTTTCTTTTCTGATCCTGATAACAGATCCCGATTGTCTGATCTGTATCTGTTTTTCTGATCCATATCTGCTTTTCCTGATCTGTATCTGTTTTTCTGATCCGTATCTGCTTTTCCTGATCTGCATCTGCTTTTCTGATCCATATCTGCTTTTCCTGATCTGCATCTGCTTTTCTGATCTGTATCTGCTTTTCCTGACCTGTATCCTCGCCGTATGAAAAGACAGCTTACCTTTTTTTGGGTAAACTGTCTTTGATATCCTGTCTGATTCTGCTTCATCCTGATCCCATGACAGCTCTATGTGAGTCCTTTCAAATCAAAATACACCCGGCTGGAGACCACATCATCCATTGCCTGAATCTGCGCCTTCGCCTGATCCGCCTGATCGTGGTGCGTTACGATAATACATACTTCCTTCGCCCCCTCGTACTTTCTCCTGCGCAGCAGTGGTACTTTATGCCACTCCTCCGCATACGGAATCCTCTTTTGTATCATAGCGTTCATTACCTTTGATTTGATGCCAGCATCTGCGACAGCGCATAATGCTATATCACGTTCTGCTCTCATATTCAATAGATGCCCCCTAATTAAATCCTACAACTTTTTGTGCGATCTTATATGCCGCAACCGATATCCTCCTTCCGCTTCTTCCCGGAAGATTCATGGTGTTGCCCATGATCCCGTTACGCAGACGATGGAACAGCCGCAGATCCGCCTGCCTGATATAACTCCACAACTCCCTCTTTTTTTCCAGATTTTCTTTTGTCCCTGAGCGGATCAGCAGCACCGTCGATATGACCGTAATAATTTCCAGATAGTTAAACATATATTTCCGCTGCTTCTTATTTGGTATTTTCCACAGGTCGTACGCGTCGATCATCATCTTATTGACCCTGATCTGCTGGTCGATCCGGCGGATCATGATCTCTTCGTTGACAGACTGGTCTTCCCGCCCGATAAAATACCGGTAAAAATCCACATCCAGATAATACATCGTCTTTACATACGGAAGCGGCGTATAGACATACAGATTATCGACATAAAACGTATGCTTCGGCAGCTCCAGACCACAGTCACGCAGCAGCTTTGTCCGGTAAATGACAGAATGCATCAAAAGATACTGCCCCTTGCGCAGGTGCCGTACATCACTCCATGTAAATATCTGATCCTGCACGAGCGCAGATGTATATCTCATCACTTTCTTATGCTTCGCACCTTCTTTTTCATAGACAAAATTGGAAATCAGCATATCAAGCGTCTGGTCTGAACCGGCGATCTCGCGAAGTGTTTCCAGTATCTTTTCATACGCCTGCGCATCCACCCAGTCATCGCTGTCCACAACTTTAAAAAACAGCCCGGACGCATGCTTCAATCCCGCATTGACCGCAGCCCCGTGTCCGCCGTTCTCCTGATGGATCGCTCTTACAATCTGCGGGTATCTCCGCTCATAGGCATCCGCAATCTCCGAAGTCAGATCATGCGAGCCGTCATCCACAACCAGTATCTCCACATCCTCACCACCAGGCAGCAGTGACTGGATACAGCGTTCCATATAGTCCTGTGAATTATAACATGGTATTGCAATTGATAATAGTTTCATTTTACTCTCCTTTAACACAACCGTATCAGCCCGCGTAACAGACCTTCTGTCAAACCCCCATCAGACGGCTGTTCCGCTGGCTGGCAATGAATCTGCAAGCTCCAGCGCTTTTTTCGTCATGGCGTCGATGTTATAATATTTGTATTCCGCCAGTCTGCCAAGCAGATACAGATTTGGATACTGCTGTGCCAGTTTTCGATATCTTTGATATAATGCCTCATTTTCTGGATTCATAATCGCATAATACGGAATCTCCCCATCAGCCCCGGTATAAGCAAACGGATATTCCTTTATAATTGTAGTCCCATCCGTATTCTCCTGTCTGGTCAGATATTTAAACTCGGTAATGCGGGTAAAATCCTCGCTGACAGTATAGTTGACTACACTGTGCCCATTCTGAAAATCATCCTGTGCATAATGCTCAAAATCAAACCGCAGCGACCGGTAAGGCAGTCTGCCATATTTCAAATCATACAGCTCGTCCAGCGCTCCGGTAAAGATTACATTGCCTTCAAACCGCTGTCCCTCCAGATAAATCCCATGCTCCCGAAACTCCAGCAGATCTTTTGCATCCACCCCTGTCCGCACCGTAATATTTTCATGCTCCAGCATATGGACAAACATTTCTAAAAATCCATGCTTTGGCACACCCTGATACTTATCCTGAAAGTAGCGGTTATCATAAGAAATCAGCACCGGCACCCTGCCCGTTACCTCCGGGCTGATTTCTTCCGGCGTCTGTCCCCACTGCTTCATCGTATATTTCAAAAATATATTTTCGTAAACGTACTGCGCGATCTTTTGAATCTGCGGGTCCGGATTTTCCCGCAGCTTCATGACCGGTACCCTGCTGCCCTCACCATACGCACGGATTAATTTTTGTTCCAGCTCATCCGCCATATGGGAATCAAAGACCATATGCAGCGTGTTCAGATTAAACGGAACCGGAATCAGCCTTCCATCCACACTGGCAACTACCTGATGGCCGTTTTCATACAGCGTCCATTCTGTGAATCTGGACAGATACGCAAAGACGTCTTCCATATTTGTATGAAAAATATGTGGTCCATACTCATGAACTAAAATGCCATATGCATCCGGCCTGTCATAGCAGTTGCCGCCGATATGATTCCGTTTTTCCACAACCAGTACTTTGTGGCCCTTTTCTTCTGCCAGACGCCTGGCCGCTGTACTTCCTGCAATGCCGGATCCTATTACAATACTGTCGTACATAAACTTTCTGCTGTCCAAAAACTGCCGCTTTTTTTCTGACAAATTTCTGAATTTACAGCTACTCCTTCCTTTATTTTCCGTTCAAAGATGATTATACACAATTTTTAGTAAAAATCCAATGTTTTTGCGTGAGGAAAAAAATTTATGTAGTGTGTTTACATTCTGAAAACCGGAACAATGAAACAGGGGCCGGTTCCCATAGGCGGGAACTTAAAAGCAAATGCAACAATTTACATAAAAATGTTACTTTTTGGCTGCGCGGACGCCGGATGGGAGGCGTTGGCCTGTCTGCCTGTGACTTTGCCCGATAAAACGGGGCATGCTATTCCAGAATGTAAGAAGCTCTAGGTATTCTGCATTTACACTGTGGTACCGGACGGGCGCGACACCTGGTTCGCTTCTGGCTACCGCCAGCAGCTAAAGGTGCCGCTTCGGCTTCGCCGCCTGTATATCGGGCAGAATACCAAGAGCTTCTAAACATT
>CANTHI010000295.1 GCA_947653505.1 uncultured Eubacterium sp. | reverse complement strand
AACTGTTCATTTTTGAGGAGTTCCGTATGCAGTCTCGCCACACCGTTGACTGAATAGCCGGCAGCAATCGCAAGATTTGCCATTTTTACCTGTCCGTCGTAGACAATGGACATTTTCTGGATCTTGTTATAGTCATTCGGGAATTTCTGCTGGATCGACAGCACAAATCTGCGGTTGATCTCCTCTACGATCTGGTAAATTCGCGGCAGCAGTCTGGAGAAAATCTCAATCGGCCATTTTTCCAGTGCTTCTGCCATGATCGTATGGTTTGTATACGCGCAGGTCTTTGTCGTAATCGCCCATGCATCATCCCAGCCCATGCCTTCCTCGTCCATTAAAAGACGCATCAGCTCTGCTACCGCAAGTGTCGGATGCGTATCATTCATCTGAAAGACGACTTTATCCGGCAGCATCCGGATATCCGGATGATTTTTCTTGAATTTTTCCAGCGCCCGCTGCAGGGACGCGGATACAAAGAAATACTGCTGTTTTAAACGCAGCTCTTTCCCTGCGATATGATCGTCACACGGATATAATACGTCTGTCAGGTTTCTGGCCAGATTCTCTTCTTCTACTGCCTTGCGGTAGTCGCCTTTGCCGAATGCTTCCAGCTCAAAGTATTTCATCGGCTCTGCGTCCCAGATCATAAGCGTGTTGACCATATTGTTGTCATAGCCTACGATCGGCATGTCGTAAGGAATAGCCCTGACAGACTGGTAATTTTCATGGATAAATCTGGTCTGTCCGTTTGGCATATTTTCCGCACGCACATATCCGCCAAATTTTACCTCATAGCTGTATTCCGGTCTGCGCAGTTCAAACGGATAGCCGTCTTTTAACCAGTTATCCGGCGTCTCGATCTGAAATCCGTCTTTGATCGCCTGTTTGAACATACCATAACGGTAGCGGATGCCGCAGCCATATGCCGGATACCCCAATGTCGCAAGCGATTCCATAAAGCAGGCTGCCAGTCTTCCAAGACCGCCGTTTCCAAGCGCCGGATCCGGCTCCTGATCCTCGATCACATTGATGTCAAGCCCTAACTCTTCGAGCGCTGCCTGTACCTCGTTGTACGCGGTCAGATTGATCAGGTTATTGCCCAGTGCGCGTCCCATCAGAAATTCCATCGACATATAATAAACGATCTTTGGATCTTCCTGATCAAACGTCTTTTGTGTTGCCAGCCATTCGTCAATGACCACATCTTTTACCGTATTTGCCACGCCCTGATAGATTTCCTGCTGACTGGCCTCATCCAGCGTTTTGCGGTAAAGGTTTTTTACATTATCCTTTACGCTTTTGATAAACGCCTCTTTTTCAAACATCCTGCTCTTCATTGGTGTCCTCCTTTTTATTGTTTTTCAACACTTAACATCACAGTCTCACCGTTGATGTTCCATTCCCTGCTATAACCACGCAGCGCATCCGGCTCTAAAGATACTGCCAGCACCTCGGAACGGATCGCGTCCTTATTTCTGGCAAAGATCTCTGCTGCTTTCTCCTGTGCCGTATACGAAACCGCGATCTGATCCATAACCTCAAATCCGGCTTCCTTACGCATCATCTGCAGCTTGCTGATAATCTCCCGCACAAAGCCTTCTTCTAAAAGCTCCGGCGTCAGATTCGTATCCAGCACGACCGTCACAGCGTTGTCTGACTCTGTCATATAGCCTTCCATCTGCGTCATCGTAATCAGCAGGTCTTCTTCTGATAATACAATATTTTCGCTGATACTGTCAAGACGGAGCACACCGGTTTCCCGCAGTGAATGCATCGCGGCATTTCCATCCAGAGCGGCCAGCTCCTGCTGGATCTGTTTTAAATATTTCCCATACTTCGGCCCGACCGTACGCAGCTGCGGCTTGAACGTATAGTCTGTATACGCGCTGACATCATCCGTAAACGTCACCGCTTTGACATTCAGCTCATCTTCGATAATCTTTACAAAATAATCATGCAGCGCTGCCGGAGCTTTTACAAACATCTGTCCGACCGGCTGGCGGTTTTTAATATTGGCAGCGTTGCGGCACGCGCGTCCCATCACTACAATTTTTAACGCCGCGTCCATATCCGCTTCCAGCTGCGGATCGATCCATTCTTCCTTTGCCTTTGGAAAATCACACAAATGCACGCTTTCCGGTGCGGACGCATCCACGCTGCACACCAGATTGCGGTAAATATCTTCGGTAATAAACGGAACCATCGGAGCCGCTGTCTTTGCGATCGTTACAAGAGCGGTATACAATGTCATATACGCATTGATTTTATCCTGCTCCATGCCTTTTGCCCAGAAGCGCTCACGGCTTCTTCTGACATACCAGTTGGACATCTCATCGGTAAAGCTGTCCAGCGCCCTTGCGGCCTCCGGAATCCGGTAATGGCCCAGATTTTCATCCACAGCCTTTACTACCGTATTCAGTCTGGACAGGAGCCATTTGTCCATCACACTTAATTTCTCATATTCGAGCGTATACGAAAAAGCGTTAAATCCATCAATATTGGCATACAGTACAAAAAATGCATACGTATTCCAGAGCGTGCTTAAAAACTTACGCTGTCCTTCCTGCACCGCTTTTCCATGAAAACGGTTTGGCAGCCACGGCGCGCTGTTGATATAAAAATACCAGCGGATCGCATCCGCGCCATAAGTCTTTAGCGCTTCAAACGGGTCGATGGCGTTGCCTTTGGACTTGCTCATTTTTTGTCCGTTTTCATCCTGCACATGTCCCAGCACGATGACATTTTCATATGGAGCTTTGTTAAAAAGCAGCGTAGACTCTGCCATCAGCGAATAGAACCATCCGCGCGTCTGGTCTACCGCTTCCGAAATAAACTGCGCCGGAAACTGCTGTTCAAACAGCTCTTTATTTTCAAACGGATAATGATGCTGCGCAAACGGCATCGCTCCGGAATCAAACCAGCAGTCAATGACCTCCGGCACACGGTGCATTTCACCGCCGCACTGCGGACATGGATAAACCACTTCATCAATATATGGCCGGTGCAGCTCGGTCTTTTGCACATCCTGCTGTCCGCATTTTTCAGCCAGTTCCGCGCGGCTGCCGATACATTCCTGATGCCCGCACGCACATTCCCAGACCGGAAGCGGCGTCCCCCAGTAACGGTTGCGGGAAAGTCCCCAGTCCTGAATGTTTTCCAGCCAGTCGCCAAAACGCCCTTTTCCGATCGATTCCGGTATCCAGTTGACCGTATTGTTGTTGCGGATCAGGTCCTCTTTTACTTCGGTCATTTTAATAAACCAGGATTCTCTCGCATAATAAATAAGCGGCGTATCGCATCTCCAGCAGTGTGGATACTCATGCTCGAATTTCGGCGCGTCAAACAGCAGCCCGGCCCCGTCCAGATCCTTTAATACGAGCGGATCTGCTTTTTTTACAAATACGCCTGCATAAGCCGTCTCTTCGGTCAGTTCCCCTTTGCCGTTTACCAGCTGGACAAATGGCAGGTCATATTTTCTGCCTACCTGCGCGTCATCCTCACCAAACGCAGGCGCAATGTGTACGATTCCGGTACCGTCCGTCATCGTGACATAAGAGTCACAGGTGACATAAAATGCTTTTTTATGCTGCTTTTCTACGAGCGCATCCGCAAAATGAAACAGCGGTTCATATTCCTTATACTCCAGCTGCGTTCCCTGAAAAGTCTCAAGCACCTCGTAAACCGGAGTCTGCTTTTCCTGCTCCTGATTTTTATCCTGATTCTTATCTTTTTTCTTATCCTTTTCTTTATTCTTATCCTTATCCGCAAGCTTTCCAAGCACCTGATCTGCCAGCGCCTGCGCGATATAATACGTATAGCCGTCCACCGCTTTTACCTTACAGTATGTTTCATCCGGATTGACACAAAGGGCCAGATTTGACGGCAGCGTCCACGGCGTCGTCGTCCACGCCAGAAAATACGCGTCCTCTCCCACAACCTTAAACCGTACAATCGCAGAACGCTCTTTTACCGTCTTATAGCCCTGCGCCACCTCCTGGGAAGAAAGCGGCGTTCCGCAGCGCGGACAATACGGAACTGTCTTAAACCCTTTATACAGCAGTTTTTTATCCCAGATCTGCTTTAACGCCCACCATTCAGACTCAATATAATCATCCTCATACGTAACATACGGGTCATCCATATCCGCCCAGAAACCGACCGTCTCTGAAAAATCTTCCCACATGCCTTTATATTTCCATACGGATTCCTTGCATTGTCTGATAAAAGGCTCCATCCCGTACGCTTCAATCTGGTCCTTGCCATTCAGGCCAAGCAGCTTTTCCACTTCCAGCTCCACTGGCAGTCCGTGCGTATCCCATCCGGCCTTGCGCGGCACATATCTGCCCTTCATCGTCTGATATCTCGGGATCATATCCTTGATGACACGCGTCAGCACATGGCCGATATGCGGCTTGCCGTTCGCGGTGGGCGGCCCGTCGTAAAACGTATACGTCTCCCCGTCTTTTCTGGAATCCATCGATTTTTGAAAGATTTTTTTCTCTTTCCAGAAATCAATGACCTTATGCTCCCTTTCTACAAAATTCATATTGGTATCTACTTTGCTGTACATACTCTGTCTCCTTTTTGTCCGGTCAGAAATCAATAAAATTTATCCCTGTTGTCAAAGAAATCGAAAAAATCCTCAAACCCGTCGTCGCCATAATTGAAATCATAGTCATAATCCGGCTGTTCCTGCTCATAATACACTTCCGCTTCCTGATAATAATGCAGCAGCGGCCCCCACAGAAGCACAACCGACGCAAACAGCGCCACTATGGACAAAACTGCCGTAATAATGCCGGCAAGCGCCATCCCTCTGCCCTGCGGCCCTTTGCCGTACTGCAGGATTCCAAAAATAACGGCCGCAGCCGCAAGCGGAACATTCACACACGTACAAAACAGCACAAGCGCCAGAATCCCAAGCACCATCGACGCAATGCCAAATCCTGTGCCGGACGACGCGTCTGCTTTCTGGTACTGCTGGTATTGCTGGTCAGTACCATATTTCTGGTATTGCGGATACGGCCCGTTCTGCTGCGGCACAGGCCCCTGTTGGGCAAAACTGCTGTTCTGCTGGTTTGCGTCAGTTCTCTGCTGTACAAAATCCTGCTGGTATGCGGCGTGGTTCTGCTGTGCATCCTGCTGGTATGCATAGTTTTGCTGCTGTGCAGAAGACTGCTGGTACATGCCATCTCTCTGCTGTACAGAAGCCTGCTGATATCCGTCATTCCCCTGTTGCACAGTCTGCTGGTATGTGCCGGTTCTCTGTTGTGCAGAAGCCTGCTGGTTCGCGTCAGTTCTCTGCTGTACA
>CANTHI010000294.1 GCA_947653505.1 uncultured Eubacterium sp. | reverse complement strand
TGGGAATCTTCTATACTGATTCGAAACGGTGAAAATTCCAACAAATTCAAAATCGTGAATCTTCTTCCAATTCATAATAGCTGAATCTTCGATTTTCAATCAGGACGTTTTATTCTGATTGAAAATCGAAGATTCTTCATTACCTGTTCTTTATTGTTATTCTCTTGTTTTATTCTTCAATTGGAGCCATGCGGGTCTTCATATAGTTTTCCATCCATTCTTCTGACGCCAGTTCAAATGTGCAGTGCCCGTCGTCTTCCCGTGTGACGAGATAAACGGCTGGTTCCTGCTGTTCCGTGACGACAGCAATGGAAAAGCCTTCAATGTTGGTCGCCGCGCCCCATTCTCCCTGCGGATTCATCGCAATGAGCGAAAGGTCGCCTGCCTGACCACGCCGTTCTTTGAGCAGCGCGTCCAGACGGCTGACAGCTGTCTCGCAGGCTTTCTGCGGATGCATGCCTTCGCCCATCAGACGGACGATTTCGTAGGAAATGCATCCTTTCATCAGATCTTCCCCAAGCCCGGTCGCGCTGGCTGCGCCGCGTCTGCTGTCTGCGTAAAAACCGGAGCCGGATACAGGCGAATCACCGATCCGTCCTTTTTTCTTCATGAAAAGTCCGCTTGTGGATGTAGCAGCCGTCATTTTGCCTGATGGATCCAGACATACCATGCCTACGGTGTCGTGTCCGGCATAAGGCTTTATTTCCTGTGCGGCGGTTTCTTTTACGCGTTTGCGGTAGTGCGCTTTTGCACGGTCAGTCAGCATGTTTTTCCGTTCAAAGCCCTCTTTATGGGCAAATTTCTCCGCTCCTGCGGCTGCCAGAAAGCTGTTCACTTTTTCATGGCTTAACCGCCTTGCGATGGAAACCGGATTCGCAAAATCTTTTATGGCCGCAACGGCGCCGATGTCCAGCGTGTCTCCGTCCATAAACGCCGCGTCCATTTCCACTTCCATTTCTTCGTTTGGCAGTCCGCCGTAGCCGACAGATTTGTAATACGGAAAATCCTCTACTTCGCGGATCGCTGCTTCAATGGCGTCCCCCGCTCCTTTGTTTTCTTTTAACAGTCCGGCGCCTTTTGTAATCCCTTCTACGGCCATACGCCAGGTCGCAATCATTCCCCACATACCAGTATCCTCCTAGTCCCGCTGTTTCCTGCAGAGTTATTGAAAACAGAATGTATGCTTCAGCTTTGTAATATCTTCCCCGTCAGCCAGCGCTTTGGCCAGCGTGCACATGTTTTTCAGGGCATCGTTTAATCCCATGCCGCCTTTTTTCGGCGTTTCCACAATCGCTACTTTGTCCTTCCACGCGGCGATCGTATCGGTATTTTCCACGGACATGGCCGCAAATGCTTTTGCCTTTGTAGAAGCGTTTATGTCATAAGCGACTTTGGCGCACATGGCCGCGTAGTCTGCAAAATTAAACGCTGGCCCGCAGATTACGACATCCGGCTGGAGCTTGTTTACCATAGCGCAGAGCTTGCGGCTGACTTCTTCAGGATCCGCGAGATATGTTCCGTTGCCGCAGCACAGGCATGCTGTGACATGTCCGTCCACCTGTTTTAAAAACGGTTCCATCATGACCGCGGGGCCGATCACTTCTTTTTTGCCCGTAAGCGGAACCATCGTATCGTCTTTTGTGCCCAGTCCTGACTGAATCTGGTCATATATCATAATGATTTTCATAGTTACACCTATTCCTTTCCGGTTGTTGCGGGCCTTTTCGATGACGGCTTTTACAGGTCGTCAAACGAAAGGTCGTCAAAATCGATATCGTCGTCGTTTTTGCTTTCTACGGCTTTTGCTTCGTCAGCCAGATACTGCTTATCCATCATTTTGATAAACGGCATATAAATAAATACACCCAGAATCAGAAGGAAAATCTGGAGTACCGCGCCCTGCCATCCTGTCGACAGGAAACCGGAAAGCACCACCGGCATCGTCCACGGAATGGCTACGCCAGAGCAAAGCGGCACCAGTCCGATGCTCATGCAGACATAAGAAATCACAATGTTTATGGTCGGCACCAGCATGAACGGAATCAGGATAATCGGATTCAGCACGATCGGAAGGCCGAATACGATCGGCTCGTTGATACCGAACACGCCTGGAATAAATGCCAGCTTGCCAAGCTCACGGATTCGTTTGGAGCGGCAGAAAAACAGCATGGCAATCAGCAGGGACAGAGACGAACCACAGCCGCCAAAGGTGGCAAACAGATCCTGAAACTGCTGTGAGATAATGTTTGGCAGCTCTTCTCCGGCCTGAAACGCAGCCAGATTTTCAGCGGACAGTGTCTGCAGGATTGGGTTAAATACCGCGCCTACGACCGAACCGCCATTGACACCGAAAAACCAGAAAAAATGCAGGAATATGTAAGCGATAATCATGGCCGGAAGCGTATTGCCCAGCTTTAATAACGGTGTCTGCAGGATGGTAAAGATAAAGTTAAACGCGTCCTTGTACGGCGTCAGCGAGAAGACGATGTTGATAATAAAAAACACCAGTACCGCCATGCCGGCCGGAATCAGCGCTGAGAATGATTTTGCCACTGTCGGAGGTACGCCGTCCGGCATTTTGATAACCCAGCCTTTTTTTATGACCCATGCATAAATATGCACAGACAGAAAAGCTACGATAATGCCTACGAAAATACCTTTGGAGCCAACCCATCCGAGCGGAATGCCGGCTACCGTTGTATCGCCTGTCAGAATCTCATAAGGCATAACTAAAAACCAGCAGACCAGAGCGATCGCGGAGCCAAATAATTTGTCCACATTCATCTGCTCCGCAAAGGAATAGCCGATGCCTACGACCGCAAAGATTGCCATAATCGTAAATGTGGCATCTGTTGGCTTTGCAAAGTAAGAAGTCCAGTTCTCACCAAAGATGTTTCCCCAGAAGCTGCTCCATCCCGGAATTGGGAAATTGGCAATCAGCAGGAAGAAGGAACCTACAATCAGCAGCGGCATGGATAACAGAAAGCCGTCACGGACTGCGATCAGATATTTATTTTTTCCGATTTTTTCTGCCAGAGGCATGAGGATAGACTCTAATTTACTTAACATATTTGTTTCCCCCAATCCAAGATATTGATCAAAAGGCGGTCAGACGCCAGGCATTGCTATTTTGCTGATTTCATCAGCTTTATGGCTGACTTTAGTACTTTTTCCCCGTTCATCATGCCGTAATCCGTCTGGTCGATCACCTGAATCGGAATGCCTGTGCTGCCGTATTTTTCTGAAATTTCGTTAAACCGGTATTTTACCTGTGGTCCTAACAGGATGACGTCCGGATGCTTTTCATCGATAATCTGTCCGATTTTGCCGTCCGGAAATGCTTCCACCTCAATCGGAAGGTCGTGGGCGTTTGCCACACCCTGCATCTTATTTGCCAGCATACTGGTAGACATACCTGCGCTGCAGAATAAATATACTCGTTTCATAATCAAATCCTCCTGTATTCGTTATTTTAGACTATTTTTGGGATGTCAGGGCTTCCAGCTTTTGTTCCAGATCCGTAATGCGTGTATAAGCCGCGATCAGTTCTTCAGCGATAATTTTAAAGCCCTCCGCGCTCATCAGCTGGTCTTCCGCATGGATCAGGATCAGCGGACTGCCGATTTCCTCGCCGCCGGCTTCCTTTTGGATCAGTCCGAAGTGCGCCTCGTGTCCGGCTAAAAACTGCTGCTTTCCTTCCTCAATGCAGGCTCTGGCATCGTCAAAATCCCCCGTTTTTGCTTTCTGAATCGCTTCGATGTAGCTGGAACGCGCCGCGCCTACATTCGAAATAATCTGAAAACAGCTTGTTTCCAATTCTTCACCCATATGATTACCTCCTGTTTTTTAGTATCGTTTCGCGATCTGATTGTATTATAATGTATGTACAGCTGCTTTGCTGCTAACCGTATTTCCTAACTGTCAGGAAATCCTAACCAATCATTCTGTCGATAAACTCTTCGTATGTGCTGGCTGACACCAGCTTTGCCAGCTCCTCAGGATGACTCATAACATCGCTTACCCAGTCAAAAAAGACCTTAATCATCCGTTCATCGCCTTCATTTGTCGCAAAAAGCATGACGATGCTCACATGAAAATTCCCCCAGCGGACCGGATTTTTCAGCATGGCGACCGCGATTGTGGAATTGCTGGCAAATGCCCCAAATGCATGCGGGATGGCAAACGCATCCGCAAAAGAGGTCGGTGACATCTGCTCGCGTTTTAGTACAATGTCTTTAAACTCCGGCTCTACAATGCCTTCCTTTTCCAGCCCGTGGCACAAAAGACCAATAATTTCCCCCGGTGTCTTAAGCTCTACATTATTATAAAAATGCTCCCTGCGCATCAGGTTGCCGATATAAGAAGTAAGCTCCAGATGGAACCTCTTTTTATCCAGTCTGTTCAGCGCCTGAAGAATGCCTGACTCTGTAGCGGAATCCACAAACATGTTAATGGAAACCGTCGGCACATCCAGCTTGTGCTCCAGCGCAAACGTCGTCAGAAGCAGGTCCGGCGCCAGTGAAGAGATCATTTCTTCTTCAAAATAATGAAAAACGCCTGCAATCTCTATTCGCTCACGGAACATTTCCGATATCTTTTTCACGCACATATCGGAAAAGGTCTGGTTGTGCGGAATAATCATCACGGTTTTGTATTTGCGGACACAGTTTGCCCGTTCGCTGGCGCCTCCCAGGTGGAGGGCAATGTAACAGGCTTCCGCCTCTGCGACAGGCGTCTCCAGCTTTTGCTGAAGCAGCTCCAGCACATAGATCCCCATTTCATAGATAAAAGGATATTTGCGCCGGATCTCCTCTGCCATGACTTCCTGCATATGGACGTTTGCTTTTACACGGTCAATCAGTCCGTGAATATGGAGCGTCAGACCAGCGATCAGATCTGCGTCCTTGCGAAAATCCAGTCCAAACAGCGAATAAATCCCCTCCAGCGCTTCGCTGACCAGTTCTTTTGTATTCAGCCACTTTCCATGAAAGCTGACATAATCATTCGTATAGCTGGCGGCGCGTTTGCCCATAATTACCAGCGCAAACATTCCGATCTCTCCGTCATGGATCCTGATGTGCAGACGCTTAGAAACACGGTCGTAAAAAGTCTTGGAAATCTGGTACTCAATTGTATCCTCCAGATCCGGCGAAGCGTTATCCATGCTTACATAATTGGCGCTGTTTATGCGTTCAATGCTGGTTGCCGCATGAAGCAGGACCATAAGAAACATAGACTCATGGATGGAATAGCCGTATTCTGACAGCACATCCCTGAAAATATCCTTGACAGCCAGCAGATCAAAGCTTTTAT
>CANTHI010000293.1 GCA_947653505.1 uncultured Eubacterium sp. | reverse complement strand
CCTCTGCAAAAGCAGGCCGCCGCCGCTCCTCTTCCCACGCGCAGGCAAAGATATTCTCTATCTCCAGAAAGAGCTCCGCGGCTGCCGCAAACTCCTCCGTATGATTATAAAAAACGTACATAATGCTGTTTCGAAGTTCTGCATGCAGCGCGGAAACAAACGCACCGAACTCTGCTCCCAGCTCCCGTACTGCCGCAGCCGGATTCGCATAGCTTTTTTCATAATTTTCCGGCAGCAGCTCCCCGTAAAGCTTCCTGTTCCAATCCTGAAGCTCCTCTAGGCCAAGCTTCTCGAATTCACCGCTCGCAAGCAGTTCACGCAGCCAAAACAGCTCCAAAAACCATTCTGCTTCTTTTTTGAAATAAACGGCAAATGCCTCATCTGAAATATTTTCTTCCTTCAACTGGCTGATACGTTCCTGCGCCAGCATAAGCCTCTCCTGCAATACCTCGTCCATCTTCTTCCTCCATTCAAATGCGGACGCTTTCTTCCGCCGCTCTCCGTTCTTTATCCGTTTCATCCGTACATACTACAAATACATACCTGCATAGACCACAAACCCAATCCCCATACATATATGAAAAGATTATAAAATTCTAATTTAGGAATTGTCTTTTCCGAAACAGTGTCGTATAATGTAGAATGTTTTCAGGAAACATATCATATTTTAAATAAGAAGAAATAGGAACTTTTTCCATATCTGGAGCACATCTGCCGGGAACGTGTACCTGTGTTCCTGCGGCCAAATCGAAAAGAAATGAGTGAGAATATGAAAAAAGACACACTATGTAAGCTTGGAATCGATATCGGTTCTACAACTGTAAAAATCGCTATTCTGGATGCGGCAGACGAGCTGCTGTTTGCAGATTATCAAAGACACTATGCAAATATCCGGGAAACTTTAAGCAGCCTGATCAGACAGGCATATGAAAAGCTGGGAAATCTTACTGTCGCGCCGGTGATTACCGGCTCTGGCGGGCTGACACTCGCAAAGCATCTGGAAATTCCGTTTGTGCAGGAGGTCATCTGCGTGGCTTCTGCCCTGGAGCATGCCGCGCCGCAGACGGATGTCGCCATTGAGCTGGGCGGGGAGGATGCCAAAATTATCTATTTTGAAGGCGGAAACGTGGAGCAGCGTATGAACGGCATCTGTGCCGGCGGTACCGGTTCGTTTATTGACCAGATGGCTTCGCTCATACAGACCGATGCCGGCGGACTGAACGAATATGCAAAAAATTATCAGGAAATCTATCCGATCGCGGCACGCTGCGGCGTTTTTGCCAAAACTGATATCCAGCCCCTGATCAACGAAGGCGCTACAAAGGAAGATCTTTCTGCTTCCATCTTTCAGGCTGTCGTAAATCAGACGATCAGTGGTCTGGCATGTGGTAAGCCAATCCGGGGACATGTCGCGTTTCTGGGCGGACCGCTGCACTTTTTATCTGAGCTTCGCGCTGCTTTTATCCGTACGCTAAAGCTGGATGATGCGCATACGATTATTCCGGAGCATTCCCATCTGTTTGCGGCGGCCGGAGCTGCGCTCAACCGGAAAGAGGATGCTGTTTTGCCGCTCTCACAGCTGCTGGAAAAGCTCTCCGGAAAAATCCATATGGAATTTGAAGTAGAACGGCTGGAGCCTTTGTTCCGGTCTGAGGCAGAATACCGTGCGTTTCTGTCCGGACACCGGAGCAATAAGGTACCCTGCCGCAGTCTTTCAGACTATGAGGGGAACTGCTATCTTGGTATTGATGCCGGCTCAACGACTACCAAAACGGCGCTGATTGCAGAAGACGGCTCGCTGCTGTATTCCTTTTACTCAAATAATAACGGCAGTCCTCTTGCCGCCTGCATCCGCTCCATACAGGAGATTTATGCGCAGCTGCCAGAAAAAGCGCATATTGTCTATTCCTGCTCTACCGGATACGGTGAGGCGCTGGTCAAGGCAGCGCTGATGCTGGATGAAGGCGAGGTGGAGACTGTCTCCCATTATTATGCAGCTGCCTATTTTGCTCCGGACGTGGACTGCATTCTGGATATCGGCGGGCAGGACATGAAGTGTATCAAAATCAAAAACCAGACCGTGGACAGTGTGCAGCTGAATGAAGCCTGCTCCTCTGGCTGTGGTTCTTTTATAGAGACTTTTGCGAAGTCGCTGAATTATTCCGTACAGGACTTTGCAAAGGAAGCTTTATTTGCCAAAAACCCGATTGATCTGGGCACCCGCTGTACCGTATTTATGAATTCCAAAGTCAAGCAGGCCCAGAAGGAAGGCGCGTCTGTCGCGGATATTTCTGCGGGGCTGGCCTATTCTGTCATTAAAAACGCGCTGTTTAAGGTAATCAAGCTTACGGATGCCTCGCAGCTCGGCCGTAAGGTCGTCGTACAGGGTGGGACCTTTTACAATGATGCCGTACTGCGCAGCTTTGAAAAAATATCCGGTGTTCATGTCATCCGGCCGGATATTGCGGGTATTATGGGCGCATTTGGCGCTGCGCTGATCGCGAGGGAACGCTACGAAGCGGGGACTGCGTCCAGAATGCTTTCGATTGAAGAAATCAATGCGCTGACCTTTGATACAAAGCTTGCCAGATGCCAGCACTGTGCCAACCACTGTCTGCTGACGATCAACCAGTTTTCCGGCAACCGGCGCTATATTACCGGCAACCGCTGTGAACGCGGGATTGGCCGGGAAAAAAATAAGCATCATATTCCAAACCTGTATGAATATAAAAATAAGCGGATTTTTGATTATGAGCCACTGTCTGTACAGGAGGCTGTGCGCGGCACAGTCGGTATCCCGCGTGTACTCAATATATACGAAAATTATCCGTTCTGGGCGGTATTTTTTAAAAAACTGCATTTCAGGGTGATCCTCTCCCCGCAGTCTTCGCACCAGATATACGAGCTCGGCATCGACAGCATTCCAAGCGAATCTGAATGCTATCCGGCCAAGCTGGCACACGGGCATATCGCATGGCTGATTCAGCAGAAGCCGGATGTGATCTTTTATCCATGCATCCCGTTTGAGCGCGACGAATTTCCGGACGCAAACAACCACTATAACTGTCCGATTGTGACGTCCTATGCAGAAAATATTAAAAATAACGTCGACGAGATTTCCAGTGGAAAGGTGGAATTTTTAAATCCATTCCTCTCCTTTAAAAATCCGGATACGTTGAAAAAAGGACTGATAAAAGCGCTCTGTCCACGTTTTAAAATACTGGAACAGGAAATCGAAAAAGCCGTTGACGCCGGCTGGAAGGAGCTATGCAATGCCCGTGCGGATATGCAGAAGCAGGGTGAAAAGGCGTTAGCTTATCTAAAGAAAACCGGCCGGCACGGGATCGTCCTCGCAGGCCGCCCGTACCATATCGATCCGGAAATCAACCACGGTATTCCGGAGCTGTTAAACTCCTGCGGCATCGCCGTACTGACGGAGGATTCCGTCTCCCATTTAAGTACGGTGGAGCGCCCTTTGATTGTCATGGACCAGTGGATGTACCATTCCCGTCTGTACGCAGCCGCAAACTATGTCAAAACAACGGATCATCTGGACCTGATCCAGTTAAACTCATTTGGCTGCGGACTGGACGCGATTACTACGGACTGTGTCAGTGATATTTTAACCAAATCCGGAAAGATTTATACCTGCTTAAAAATCGACGAAATCAGTAATCTGGGCGCTGCCAGAATCCGGATCCGCTCCCTGCTGGCCGCTATCCGTGTCCGCAAAAAGCATCCCAAAAAGCGGGAGATCCAGACAGCTGATTTTAAACGGACCATCTTTACCGAAGAGATGCGCAAAAACTACACGATCCTCTGTCCGCAGATGTCTCCGATTCACTTTGAACTGCTGGAGCCTGCTTTTCAGGCATGCGGATACAACCTTGTGATTCTGGACAACGATAACCGTGCGTCCGTAAACGTCGGGCTAAGATACGTGAACAATGATGCCTGCTACCCTTCCCTGATGGTTGTGGGACAGATTATGGAGGCGGTGACTTCCGGCAAATATGACATGTCTAAGACAGCGATTATCATCTCGCAGACCGGAGGCGGATGCCGTGCTTCCAACTATATCGGCTTTATCCGGCGCGCACTGGAAAAAACAGGCTACGGACATGTTCCCGTAATCTCGATCAATGTCAGCGGTCTGGAAAAAAATCCGGGATTTACACTCTCGCCGGCACTGCTGCAGCATGGCATGTATGCTCTGGAGTTTGGAGATATTTTCATGCGCTGCCTGTACGCGACAAGGCCTTACGAGGCTGTCCCGGGCTCCGCGGATGCACTGCATGAAAAATGGAAGCAGCAGGTCATCAGTTATATCTCCCAGAGCAGGATTTTGTCACACCATAGGTTTAAACGGCTGTGCCGCGACATCATCCGGGATTTTGACCAGCTGCCAAGAAAAGATATAAAAAAGCCGCGTGTCGGCATCGTCGGCGAGATTTTAGTAAAATTTCTGCCTGCGGCAAACAATTATCTCGTAGAGCTGCTGGAAGCAGAAGGCGCGGAAGCTGTGGTACCGGACCTGATGGACTTTTTGCTTTATACGTTTTATAATCAGGATTTTAAGACAGAGATGTTAAACAATCCGAAAAAGAATGTCCGTATCGCCCATCTGGGCATCCGGCTGTTAGAATGGCTGCGCGGCGCCGCAAGAGAAGAATTTGAAAAAAGCACCCACTTCACCCCGCCTGTCCGGATCGAAAAGCTGGCCGAATATGCCTCGCCGATCGTTTCCGAAGGGAACCAGACTGGTGAAGGCTGGTTTTTAACCGGTGAAATGCTGGAGCTGATTCATTCCGGCACAAACAATATCGTGTGTACCCAGCCGTTTGCCTGCCTGCCGAATCACATCGTAGGCAAAGGAGTCATCAAGCAGCTGCGCCACCGCTACCCGCTGTCCAACATCGTCGCCATTGATTATGACCCGGGCGCCAGCGAGGTTAACCAGCTGAACCGGATTAAGCTGATGCTGTCCACGGCGCAGAAAAATCTGGACAGGGAACTGAACAAAAAGAGCAGCTGAGAGAACAGCACAGACAGGTATTTCAGCCTTATCGCTTTGGTGATAAGGCTGTTTTTATGGATAAAGAGAATACTTTCAGAACCTTGAAAAGTCTGCCATATTCAGCATTGATTTCCTGCATGTTTTCCAGATTTCCGCCGTTATCAGGACGATGCAGTTTTAATAACTCTTTATGCTGTTTCCTGAGTGCTTCCAGACTGCTGATATTCTCAAAATATTTATAATAGTCATAACCTCCTAAACAAAAAGTGTAAAGCATATTGACAATTCAACAGGCTTTACA
>CANTHI010000292.1 GCA_947653505.1 uncultured Eubacterium sp. | reverse complement strand
GGAGAGCAGCCATTAATAAAATGATTGAACCTATTGGGTTCCGAGATTATGATTCGGCGGAAATGGGCAGAATAGCAGTATTTTTCGCGGATGGGTGTGAGGAAATTGAAGGACTTACGGTAGTGGACATGCTTCGCCGTGCAAAGCTGGACGTGGTCAGTGTTTCAGTTACAGGCAGCAGGGAGGTTCACGGTTCCCATCAGATTACTTTTTATGCAGATACTACATTTGAAGAGGTTTTAAAGGATGGACTGCAGGGGGTGTCTGCTCCGTCCAAAACAGATGCGGATGCAGTTTCAGACGATACTTTTGACGGAGTGGTGCTTCCGGGCGGCGCAGTAGGAACAGCGAATCTGGGTGCACATGAAGGAGTGGTTTCTACAATCAAAAAGTTTGCGGCACAGGGAAAGCTGGTTGCAGCAATTTGTGCCGCACCGGGCGTTCTGGGAGCAAATGGAATTTTGCAGGGAAAACGGGCGACATGCCATCCGGGATGGGAAGAAAAACTGACAGGTGCGATTCTGTCTGAGGAAAACGCAGTGGTGGATGGGAATATTATTACGAGCCGTGGAATGGGGACATCCATTGATTTTTCTCTCGCAATCATTGAAAAACTGGCGGATGCAGATGTTGTGGCACACGTAAAAGAAGGAATTGTCTATTAAAAACAGTATAAAAGCAGCGCAACAGACAAGGCGGTTACGCTGCTTTTTGCTTTGAAGGAATCTCACCAGTTACAGGCCGGTCATCAGATCTGGCCATATCAGCATGATCCGTTGCAGGCAGGTAATGTTACCGGAATACATCAGATTTATCTGATTTTTATTTTTTTCGCACTGCTGTCGGATCCATAATAAGTCACACCGTGAATGGTCTGATAGCTTTGGACTCTGATATAATAGGTATTTCCTTTTTTCAGCTTTTTCACATTGGTCTGAAATGTATTTGCAGTAGTCTTTCCAAGTGCCTGATAGTTTCCGTTTTTTGAAGATGCATAAAAAATCCGGCATCCGTCTGCATCAGCAGGCAGCTTTATGTTTACTGTCAGCTTTTTTTTGCTGGTGGATGATAAAGCGCGTATTGCTGCGGCTTTTGGGGCGTGGGCCTTTTTGAGCGCATTCGTAATCAGATTGCTGATAACAGCATGGCCCTCCGGGGAAGGGTGCGGGTCTAACCGGATTTTGTTCCCGGTCAGGTCGATCTGTACATTTGTCAGCTGCTGACTGTGAAATGGCGTATATACGTCAATCAGTGTATAGTCAGGTGCGTTTGCGGAAAAAGCCTGATTGATTTCCTGAATGTAAAGATCTGCAAGTTCTCCGATTTTTGGGATAAATGCAAAAGGATTGTAGATATTTGTTACATAAATTTCAGCTTCCGGCGCCTTTTCATGCAGAATGGATAAGATGGCCGCAAACTTATCCGCAAAAGCAGCAGCCTGTGCATGGAGCGTGGCATGATCAGACAGCTGGTTTAACAGTCCTTCATATTTTTGCAGATATTCCGGCAGCTTTGCGATTGCTGAGGGCGGAATGGAAAAGCCGTTTTTTATCTGTTCTTCAATTATAGCAGGATCAATCATAGCAGGATCAATCACAGCAGGGTCAGCTGCAGCAGGATCGGTAACTGCAGGGTCCTGTGTCTGTACACCAGACGTGAAATAGTCCATAACGATCTGGATAAATGGTAGCAGCAGATCATTCGAGCCGATGGAAAGTGTGATGATATCTGCATCAGCCAGATCTTTGTCAGCCTTTCCGGAATGCAGCAGACTGATACAGTCATCGCTTGTATTGCCGGTTACGGCATAGTTGTGGGACTGCGTTTTTAAAAATGCGGCAGTCAGAGACTGATAGCTGTCTGCGGGAGCGTTTGTCTGGTCCGGCGCATAGCCATCCAGACTATAGCCGGCGGCAATGCTGTCTCCAAAAGCAGTATAGCCGGCTGGCTGTGTGCTTTTTTTTGCATAAATGGTCTGCAGGCTGCCGGCAACCGACAGGAAAAGCAGACACAGCAGCATGAAAATGGAACAGATTCTTTTTTTCTTGTTAGTTTTCATAATAATTACCTCCATGAAAAAAAGTATAACACAGAATGTCAGAACTTACCATTCATAAATCTATACAATTCTTCCATACTAACATCAGATAGCGGAAAGAACATTTCTGTTATTTAATATATAGACAAACAGATGGAGGTAGAAACACATGTCTAGTTCAAAAAATTCCAATTCAGGTATGGCAGTACCGGAAGCAAGAGAAGCAATGAAACAGTTTAAAGAAGAAGTAGCTTCTGAGTTAGGTGTTAATTTAAAGGAAGGCTACAACGGAGATCTGACATCCCGTGAAGCAGGATCCATCGGCGGTGAGATGGTAAAGAAGATGATTATGAGACAGGAAGAGCAGATGAAGCAGTAAGATCTGAAAGATGGTTTTGAATAGGTGAGTTTGCAGCACAGGGTGGCTGCATGGAAAAAAGATGCCAGGATATTTCTGGCATCTTTTTTGTGGATGCGGGTGGACTTCCGGACGCTGGGTAAGGGAATCGGCTCCGTAGGCGCGAACTTAAATGGAAATACAACAATTTACATAAAAGTGTTGCGTATTGGCTAACCGGACGCCGGATGGGAGGCGGTGATCTGTCTGCAGGAGACTTTGCCCAATAAAACGTGGCATGCTATTCCAGAATGCAGAATACTTATGCACTTATGAACATTTTCTTGCGCAAAATGGCAAAATTTTTTCTGCATTCCCAGATGCCGGATGCAGATAGCTGCCTGACCTTTCCGGGCTTTACGTACACTTTTTTATTTACATAGTCTGTCTCAAAAGCATGAGGGATGGCAGGCCGCACAAACGTACAAATTGATACAGATTTACCGGATATTCAAAACAACCGCCAGCAGTTATATGTAGCGCCTTAGAAAATCAGCTGGATGAAGGAACCGGCCCTGTTTCATTGTGACTTTGGAAGAATGTTAGAAACTCTTAGTATTCTGTCCGATACACAGGCGGCGAAGCCGAAGCGGCACCTTTAGCTGCTGGCGGTACGCCAGAAGCGAACCAGGTGTCGCGCCCGTCCGCTACCACAGAGTGAATGCAGAATGCTTAGAGTTTCTTACATTCTGGAAACCGGAACAATGAAACAGGGCCGGTTCCTTCATCCAGCGTCCGGGAAGCCGGCACGTACTGTTCTGGTTCATCCGGGTTAGGGCTTCCTGCATTCCGGAGCGGTCACAGCAGACGGGGCAAATTTTCTCTCCCAGCGTCCACGTAGCCAAAAGATAACATTTTTATGTAAATTGTTGCATTTCCGCTTAAGTTCGCGCTTATGGGAGCCGGCCCCCTCATTCAGCGTCCGCATATCCAAAATGTAATACCAGATGGAACCGCTATCATTGAAAATCCTCACATTTAATTTTTTCCGAAAAAATGCTGGTAATTTAAAAAGCACTGTGTTATAATCTATAAATGACTGTAAATAGCTGGAATAACAGCTGGAGAAACCAGATCATACGTGTTTCTTACAAGCTTTAAGGAGGAAATAAAAAGAATGAGTGTACAGGTGGAAAATTTAGAAAAAAATATGGCAAAGCTTACCATTACAGTTTCCGCTGATAAGTTTGAAAAGGCGATGCAGGAAGCTTATAAAAAGCAGAGGAGCAGGATCAACATTCCGGGCTTTCGTAAGGGAAAGGTTCCGAGAGCGATGATTGAAAAGGTTTACGGTCCGGAAGTATTTTATGATGACGCGGCAAATATTGTGATCAATGAGGAATATCCGCAGGCTATGGATGAAAGCGGGCTGGAGATTGTATCCCGTCCGGATATTGAAGTGACACAGATTGAAAAAGGCAAAGAATTTGTATTTACCGCTGAGGTTGCAGTCAGACCAGACGTTGTACTGGGAGAATATAAAGGGGTTACGGTGACAAAGGCGGAAGCTTCCATTACGGATGAGGAAGTGGATGCGGAGCTGGAAAATACGAGAAATATGCATGCGCGTACTATAGAAGTGTCTGACCGTGCAGTAGAAGATGGTGATACGGTTATCATTGATTTTGAAGGCTTTGTAGACGGTGTGCCGTTCGACGGCGGCAAGGGTGAAAACCATTCACTGGAAATCGGCTCCCACTCTTTTATCGATAATTTTGAAGATCAGCTGATCGGGAAAAATGCCGGAGATGAGGTGCAGGTAAATGTGACGTTCCCGGAGCAGTATCACGCACAGGAGCTGGCTGGCAAGCCTGCGGTATTCCGGGTGAAGATTCATACGATCAGGGCAAAGGAAGTACCGGAATTAAATGATGAATTTATTTCGGATATTTCTGAATTTGAAACACTGGATGAATATAAGGAAGATGTACGTGGCAAACTGTTAAAACGCAAGGAAGAGACTGTAAAGGGTGCAAAGGAAGACGAGGCGATCCAGAAAATCATCGACGCTTCCCAGATGGATATTCCGGAACCGATGATCGACATGCAGTGTGAAAATATGATTCAGGAATTTGAAGGCCGGATTTCCCAGCAGGGTCTGACTCTGGAGCAGTATATGCAGTTTTCCGGTTCGAATGTTGACCGCATGAAAGAGCAGGTGCGTCCGGAAGCGATCCAGCGGATCCAGAGCAGTCTGGTACTGGAAAAAATTGCAGAAGTGGAAAATATCACAGTGACCGAAGAAGAAATCAATGCCCAGGTAGAGAAAATGGCATCGGTATATGGTATGGCTGGCGAGAAAATGAAAGAATTTTTAAGTGACGAGGATAAGGAAAATATCGAGCGGAATCTTTCTATTGAAAAGGCAGTGGAGATTATAATGGAACATGCCGTTGAAACAGAGCCGGAAGAAAAAGAAGAGGTCAGTGAGGAAGCATAAAGAAAAGTGGAGGGATTGGTATGAGTCTGGTACCTTATGTCATTGAGCAGACAAGCCGTGGCGAACGCAGCTATGATATCTATTCCCGTCTGTTAAAGGACAGGATTATTTTCCTCGGGGAAGAGGTGACAGATGTATCTGCAAGCCTTACGGTTGCGCAGCTGCTGTTTTTGGAATCTGAGGATCCGGGAAAGGATATCCATCTGTATATTAATTCCCCGGGAGGCAGTGTTACTGCAGGGCTGGCGATTTATGATACGATGCAGTATATCAAATGTGACGTATCTACGATCTGTATCGGACTGGCGGCAAGTATGGGTGCATTTTTGCTGGCAGGAGGTAAAAAGGGAAAGCGTATGGCGCTCCCGAATGCGGAGATTATGATCCATCAGCCGTCCGGAGGAGCCAGAGGGTGGATACGAAGAGTACCTGCCGCAGTGAAATAGAGA
>CANTHI010000291.1 GCA_947653505.1 uncultured Eubacterium sp. | reverse complement strand
CATCCAGTCTGTGGTACCAGACGGGTGCTTCACCTAATGCCCAATGGGGCACGCTGTCAAATTTCCTCTCCTGGCTGGTTTTCACAGACTCTGCAACAGATAACTGGAATGTTTATGTATTAATTCTACATAATGTTTCGTTACAATGTGTGTAAAGCTTTTGAAAACCAGCCGGACAGCCAGAATGCAACACTTTTATACAAATTGCTGCATTTTCACTCAGGTTCGTGCCTATGAGGCATTACCAGCCTTTTTCCGAAACCACAGAAGTCCCCCCATAATTATTATTTCAGACCAATCTTCGCAATATCAACCATCGTCATTTCCTCATGCGCCGTTTCCAGACTGCGGACAAGCGCCTTTGCCGTATCCATCGCCGTAATGCAGTTTACGCCTGTCTCTATCGCCACACGCCGGATCAGAAAGCCGTCTCTGCCTTTGTCCCTGCCCTGTGTCGGTGTATCAATCACAAGGTCTATCTTATGCCCGAGCAGCAGGTCCATAATCGTCGGAGACTCCTGATGGATATTTTTTACACGCAGCGCAGACACGCCACGTTCATTTAAATATTTCGCCGTGCTTCTGGTCGCGTAGATCCGGTAGCCCAGCGCCTCAAACCGTTTTGCGACTTCTGCAGCTTCCGGCTTGTCGGCGTCTTTGACGGTTATAATCATCTGTTTATGCTTTGGAAGCACGATGCCTGCACCGAGAAATGCCTTATACAGGGCTTCGTCAAACGTTCTGGCGATACCAAGGCATTCTCCTGTCGACTTCATCTCCGGCCCGAGACTGATCTCTGCGCCGCGGATTTTTTCAAAGGAAAATACAGGCATTTTGACTGCAAAATAATCTGCCGGCGGCTGCAGTCCCGGCTGATATCCAAGCTCTGTGATCTTCTTTCCGGTCATGACACTGACTGCCAGTTCTACGACCGGGATACCCGTTACCTTACTGATATACGGCACCGTACGGGAAGAGCGCGGGTTTACTTCAATGACATAGACGTCTTCGCCGACGGCGATAAACTGAATGTTAATCAGCCCTTTTACATGCAGCGCTTTAGCCAGCCTTCTGGAATATTCCGCGATGCGGTCCCTTACCGTATCGCTGATCGTCGGAGCCGGATAGACCGAAATCGAATCGCCCGAATGCACACCGGTCCGCTCGATATGCTCCATAATACCCGGAATCAGAATATCCGTGCCGTCGCAGACCGCATCTACCTCCAGCTCTTTCCCCATCAGGTATTTGTCTACGAGAATCGGATGCTCCTGCGAATAACGGTTGATAACCGCCATAAATTCTTCGATCTCCTGATCAGAATAAGCAATCTGCATCCCCTGACCGCCCAGCACGTACGATGGACGGACTAAGACCGGATAGCCGAGCCGTCCGGCTACTTCTTTTGCCTCCTGCGCGGTAAAGACCGTGCCGCCGGCTGCGCGTGGGATCTGTGTTTCCTGCAGAATCTGGTCAAACAGCTCACGGTCTTCTGCAGCGTCCACGTCTTCTGCAGCGGTTCCCAGTATCGGCACACCCATCTCCATCAGGCTCTGGGTAAGTTTGATCGCCGTCTGGCCGCCAAACTGTACGACCGCTCCGTCCGGCTTTTCGATATTTACAATATTTTCCACATCTTCCGGCGTCAGCGGTTCAAAATACAGCTTGTCTGCGATATCAAAATCCGTGCTGACCGTCTCCGGATTGTTGTTTACGATCACCGTCTCATATCCTGCTCCTGCAAATGCCCAGGTCGCATGGACGCTGCAGTAATCAAACTCCACCCCCTGCCCGATCCGGATCGGTCCGGAGCCAAGCACCAGTACTTTTTTACGGTCCTTTGTACAGACCGCTTCGTCCTCACTGCCAAATACCGAATAATAATACGGCGTTGCCGCTTCGAACTCAGCCGCGCACGTATCTACCATCTTAAACGCCGCTGTAATCCCCTGCGCATACCGCATCTGCCGGATCTCCTGCTCCTTCCTTCCGGTCAGCCGGGCGATCACGCTGTCCGGAAATTCGATCCGTTTTGCTTCTTTTAGCAGCTCTGTCGTCAGCGGCTCTTTTTTCAGCCGCTCTTCCATCTCTGTCAGAATGGCGATTTTGTCAATAAACCATTCGTCAATGCTGGTGATCTCATGAATCGCTTTATAATTAATGCCTTTGCGCAGCGCTTCGGCAATGATAAAAATCCGCTGGTCATCGACGGTCTTTAAGCGTTCCAGCAGCTCTTTTTCGGATAATGCTGAAAAATCATACGACAGCAGGCTGTCTACATGCTGCTCCAGTGAACGCAGCGCCTTCATCAGCGCTCCTTCAAAATTATCGCAGATGCTCATAACCTCTCCCGTCGCCTTCATCTGCGTGGTTAATGACCGCTTTGCCGTCAGAAACTTATCAAACGGCAGTCTCGGCAGCTTGACCACGCAATAATCCAGCACCGGCTCAAAGCTGGCATACGTCCTGCCTGTCACCGCATTCGGAATCTCATCCAGCGTATAGCCTGCCGCAACCTTTGCCGCAACCTTCGCGATCGGATAGCCGGTCGCTTTGGAAGCCAGCGCAGAAGAGCGGCTGACACGCGGATTTACTTCAATCACACAGTATTCAAACGAATCCGGTTTTAGCGCATACTGCACATTGCACCCGCCTGTAATCTCCAGCTCCGATATAATATGGAGCGCGGAGGTCCTTAACATCTGATATTCCTTATCCCCAAGCGTCTGCGACGGCGCGACCACGATGGAATCTCCCGTATGCACGCCGACCGGATCGATATTTTCCATGTTGCAGACCGTAATGCAGTTGCCGGCCGCATCCCGCATCACCTCATATTCGATCTCTTTCCATCCAGCGATACAGCGTTCCACCAGCACCTGTCCGACGCGCGACAGCCGCAGGCCGTTTTTCAGAATATCGGTCAGCTCCTGCTCATTATGCGCAATTCCGCCGCCACTGCCGCCCAGTGTATAAGCCGGACGCAGTACGACCGGATAGCCGATCATATTGGTAAAATCAATCCCGCTTTGCACATCTTCCACGACAAGGGAAGGCGCTACCGGCTCCCCGATTTTTTCCATCGTTTCTTTAAATTCCAGACGGTCCTCCGCTTTACGGATCGTCTGCGCCGTCGTACCGATGAGCTTTACACCATTTTCTTCCAAAAAGCCGGACTCCGCCAGCTCCATGCCCAGATTCAGCCCCGCCTGTCCTCCAAGCGTCGGCAGCAGACTGTCCGGCCTTTCTTTTAAGATAATCTTTTTTAATACATCCACCGTCAGAGGTTCGATATAGACCTGATCGGCAATCTCTTTATCCGTCATAATCGTAGCCGGATTGGAATTGACCAGACATACCTCAAGCCCTTCTTCCTTTAAGGAACGGCACGCCTGCGTACCCGCATAATCAAACTCCGCTGCCTGTCCGATCACAATCGGCCCGGAGCCGATGACCAGTACTTTTTTAATATCCGCTCTTTTTGGCATTATCTGTTCCCTCCCATCATTTCCAGAAATCTGTCAAATAAATACCCGCTGTCCTGTGGTCCCGGACAGGCTTCAGGATGAAACTGGACCGTAAAAATCTGCTTTCCGGTATATTTTAACCCTTCGTTCGTACCATCATTGACATTGACAAACGCCGGCACCGCGATCTTTGTATCCAGACGGTCCGTATCGACGACATATCCGTGATTCTGCGCTGAAATATATACCCTGCCCGTCTCCAGATCCTTTACCGGATGGTTGCCGCCACGATGCCCGTATTTTAATCTGTGCGTATCCGCACCGGCTGCCAGCGCCATCAGCTGGTGCCCCAGACAGATCGCAAACACCGGTATATCCGCTTCATAAATTTTACGGATCTCTTCTATGATCCGGGTACAACGCTTCGGATCCCCCGGCCCGTTCGACAGCATAATTCCGTCCGGCTCCATCGCCAGTATCTCTGCGGCAGGCGTATGCGCCGGATAAATCGTAACCTCACATCCTCTGTCATGCAGTGATTTTGCAATATTTTCCTTCGCGCCCAGATCCAGCAGCGCGACTTTATAACCATCTGCCTCCAGCACTTTTTTCTGTGTGCAGGTCACTTTTTCTACCACATCCCCTACTGTATACGCTTTTAGACGCGGCATGATTTCTTCCATGTGACAATGATAATCCGCATTTGTCGTAATCATCCCGTTCATCGTACCCGCCTCCCGCAGCAGCTTTGTCAGCGCACGGGTATCAATCCCCGCAATCCCTGGAATATCATGCTTTTCCAGAAAATCCTGTATCGAGCCTTCACAGCGGAAATTGCTCGGCATTCTGGATAACTCCCTTACAATATAACCATCCGGCCACGGTCTGGCAGATTCCATATCATGAAAACAGATGCCATAGTTTCCGATCAGAGGATATGTCATCACTACTGCCTGTCCCGCATACGACGGATCGGTCAGCACTTCCAGATAGCCAGTCATAGAGGTATTGAACACAATCTCGCTGATAACCTCCCGTCTGGAGCCTATACTGGTTCCTTCAAATACACGTCCATTTTCAAGTATCAGAAAAGCTTTCATCATCGTTCCATCCTTTCTTCCTGGCAAAAAAAAAAGAGAAATTCTCTTTTTTGGTCGTTCATTTTTCATCTCTGCCATTCCTGTGAATGCTTAAATTGTAAAAAGTGTATCATATCAGAGCGTTTTTTTCAACCTTTTTTGCGGAACTGATTTTCTGTGGAATAAAAGACAATAGTTTTTTTCGTTTTTTATGGAAATACCTTTTGATTATTAAGTAGAATAAGTGAAACCATATAAAAAGCAGTTACAATTCCTGACGGATTCATAACTGCTTTTAGAAACTGTAAATAACTGCTGATATTGCTTGTCTCCTGAGCAGTACTCTCGAAAAAATCTGGCGTATTATTCAGCAGTTATTTGTAGTTTCCTATCCTAACCCAATCATCTTTTGGGGAATAATTTCTTAAACACAGTAGCACTCACTATGATGTCGTAATATCTATATCACTGATATCTTCTACATTCGCAATCTCAGCTAACGCTTTTGCATATTTACCAAGCTCAACCTGTAAAATTTCTAACTCGCTTCTAAAAATGTCTGCCTGATCTTTATCCATAACTCCATTCATTAACGCATTATGCCATCTCACAGTAAATGGCCTGATAGTCTGATTCAAAATAATAACCGCAAGCTTACTAAAAGTCTGTCCTTTTCTTCCATACAGTTTAAGCAGTTCTCTCGTTGATGAAAATAGTGAGTATATACTTTCTAATGCTGCTTTTTCGTTTCCATATCCATTCGGTAATGTATTGATGG
>CANTHI010000290.1 GCA_947653505.1 uncultured Eubacterium sp. | reverse complement strand
GCTCCGCAAGCGGGACTGTAAGCCATACGCCCGTTACCTTTAAAAATTTCGGCAACAATGCCAGTTTGTTTTATATAGTAGGTTGTTCCGTCTGTCGTATCTACAAAACCAGAGGTTCTTTTTTTGCCGTTGGAATCTGTGATGTACTTATGGCCGTCAGGAGCCTTTACAATCGCATTGCGGATCAATTCTCCGTCTGCGTCTGTAAATGCACCGTCTTCATTTATGGAGACAGCGTTTATAACGATATTTTTAAGCGGCTGGTCTGCTGGCTGCGGGAGTGGATCTGGGGAAGCATCTGGTTTGCTTCCGGAAGCGCCAGGGGTTCCTGTGGAAGACGGTGTGGATGGATACCAGCCGCCGGATGAGCCGGAGCCGCTGGATGAGCCGGAGCCACTGGATGAACCAGAGCTGCTGCCTGGTTTTTGCGGCTGTCCGGACGGGTTATCACCTTTTGCGTCAGATACAGGTTCAAATACAGGTTCCGTGCCTTCTGTATATATTGCTTTGATATCGTCATAATATAACACACCCGAAATCATGCTTCCTTCTTCAGTAAAAGATTCGTCCAGAGCGTTCACCCAGAGACCAAAGCCGGTAAGGTCTTTGGCAGTTTCACTTGTAAGTGCTGTACCGGAACCATTCAGCTTAAAGCAGCTGAATGGAAGCGTGACAAGAAGTGGCTGCTGCGCGTTCCGATATGCGTCATATTGATTTAAATATGCTTCATAGGCATTGCTCCCTGCTTTAATCTGTAAAACAGTCTTTTGGTTCAGGCCGTCCGGCTTTACCCAGAACTGCAGCGCATTGCAGGAAGACCAGTCTGCTTTTTTTGTGATTTCTGTGCCGACATATCCGCCCTTTGGCATGGAGAAGCTAAGCTTTAACGCATATAATCCATTTGCGCTGTGCGTATCCTGGGAGATCGAAATATCCAGGGTGGAGCCGGACTTTTTATTGGTCGTCCATTTGCCTGCCAGTAAGTTATCAAAGCCAAGATAGGATTCAAAGGTGTCTACAACCAGAGGGTCGTCTTCCGGTTCTGCAATATTGATAATCATCCATAGTTCCTGCAGTTTCTGGCCGTTTGCATATAGCGCCAGCTTTCCGTCCGCAGCCGGATCCAGCGACGCTGCCTGCTCCGCGGAAAGCGAAGCCGTATAGGTCCGTTTGTCAGCTTCCTGCGTTGGGGACAGTTCGATGCTTTGGCCGTTGACGCCGGACAGTACAAATTTCAAATCCGCTGTTCCGGCAGATAATTCTTTGGACAGCCTTGCCCGGATAGCCGTCGCGCCTGCAATCCTGCTGCCTTCTGCAGGAGCGGTAAAGTAACCGTCCAGAATGCCTCCGTCCGCGGCGGAAGTATCCGGCACAGGAATGGCGTTGCTGTATACGGTATTCTTTTGATCAGATGCAAATATACTGCGTTCATCATTGTAAAATCGGATAAATCCGTCTAACATTTCATGTCCGTATAATGTTCCGTCCCCGTTGTCTTTGATCACGAATGGGGAATAGTAGTTTCCGGAAGTCGAATAATTGGACCAGAGCATAAAGTAGCAGCAGTTATATGCCGGATTTGCTGCCAGATTCAATATTTCACAGTACCAGTCTTTGCGTGGGTTGTCCTTTGCAAGCAGTGCGCAGCTGTCGCCGTTTGCAATGCCTGTTTCCGTTATGGCAAAAAGCTTGCCATGTGTTTTGGCAAAACCGCTGATCATCTGAATATTTTTTTCTAACTCCGTCTGGAAAGTGTAGTTTTCATCTGCGGTTGGCCTGGAATCATAAGAATCGAAACCAACCATATCTACGTATCCATCGCCTGGGTAACGTTCTCCATATTCAGCTTCGGTTGCAGATTCCGTGCCAGGAGCGTATACGTAGATCAGATTATGGATACCCCTGATGTCACGCAAATACTCTACCGTGTATTTAAATACGCTTTTATAGGTCTCTGCGGAGCAGGCGCTTCCCCACCAGAACCATCCCCCGGTGTTTTCGTGCAGCGGGCGGAAGAGAATCGGAGCATCTACATACTGTGCGTATTCCGCGATCAAATCCAGATGCGCGGTAAATGCTTCGTTATATTTTTGGCCTGGCAGAATATTTTTCATACATTCGCCGCCGTCTGCTTTGTAAGAGTCGCCGCCGCTGTAATCGTATTTTTCGTAAGATTTCGTATAGCTGTCCGCATCTGCACGCAGCCTGGCATATGCGAAATTCGGCATATGGGAAGAGAGTGTGATGACGGCGCCTTCTTCTATCGATTTTTTAGAGAGGAGCGCTGCGGCCCGGACATCGTCCTGTACGGTGGAACCCGTCCACGATTCGCCCGGATATAGTTTGTCATATTTATCTTTAAAGCCGCTGAAGGATCCGCCGCAGTCATAGCCGTCAATAGCGGACAGGCTACCGGTCACGTCTTTGGTGTCAGATGGAGACAGACCGGCATAGCCTGCTTTTAGGGAAGTGTCTTCCATATGTCCATATATGACAGAACCGGATGTCCCGATGGCTTTTAAATATTGGTAAATTCGCTTTGTGGCGTCCGTTGCGTCTTTGTCAGCCAGACTGATGGCTGTTTCATATGGATAATTGGAGCCATTGACAGTCAGCCTGTCAGCGTCAGTGGACAGATTCGTTTTGCTGTCAGCTTTTATTGTGGAAGTGACATACAGGTTTTCTTTTGTAAAACAAATATTATCTATGTAAACAGTGCCATGAAAATCTGTACTGGTTCCTACGATATTCAGCAGCATTTCCTTTGGAAACACGGCAGAGGTGTTGGCTTCTGCCAGGTCAAAGGTAAAGGATACCTTTACATAGCCGCCGCCTGCGTCAGTCTTTTGCAGATTGTTGACGTCTTTGGATTGTCCGATAAAAATCTGGTTTTCCGGGCTGCTGTTTTGTTCGGCAACCGGACGGATGACAAGGCTTCCTTTGCTCATATCTGAAGGTCTGTAGTAAAAATCCAGTGTCATTTTGTTATAATCGCTGAAATCAAAGCCTTTCTCCGCGGTTACGCTGACACTGGAATTATGCCAGCCATCATTGGTCATCTTGCTGAAATCCAGGCTGGCGGCCAGCCGTTTGCTGTCAGAGTCATGCCAGACAGCCTGCGTGACGCCGTCAGTCAGCCAGCTTCCAGGACCCCAGTTCTGGGCGCTGTCTGTAAATTCGTAAGATGGCAGAATCTTTTCGATTTGTACATTTTTAAATCTGATGTTGTCGATGTAAACGGTTCCGTTAAAATTTGTGGAATTGCCGTTTATCACAAGCATCAGTTCGTTTGGAAGGCTGCTTGTGATACTGGAAGTGTCCAGATCAAAATCAACGGTCGCTTTTGCATAGCCGTCCGATCCTGTTTCCATATTTTGGGATGCTTTGAAGGCATGGCTTCCGCTGAAAATATTTACTGTGTGGTTTTCGTCTGCGTATGCAACTGCTGACAGAGCCAGTTCGCCCGTTTGCAAATCCGATGGTTTGTAGTAAAAGTCCAATGACATTTTATTCCATTCACCGAATATAAATCCCGGGGCGTTTTTTTTGCTGACGCTTGTATTTTGCCAATCCTTGTCAGACGCATTGCTGAAATCTAACGCAGCGGCAAGCTGCCCGCGTGTGGCATCATGAGAAACCATTTGTGTAACGCCATTGTCAGAACTTAGCCAGCTTCCGGCAGCCCAGCCTTCGTCGCTTTCTGCAAAATCGTAGCAGTCTTTGAGCTGCTCAATCTGGGGGTTAGAAAAAGTAATTCCGCCAATATAAATTTTGCAGGATTGGTTTACCGGACAGTTGTCATGGCCTTTAAATTCAAATCTGAGTCCGTTTACATTGCTGGGATTCTCTTTCAAATGAAAGAGTACCGTAGTTTTTGTCCAGCTGTCTTCTGTCAGCGGATCGCTGTTAATGTCTGAAGTCGTATCAGAGATATCAGGACATTGGATAAAGATATCTTTTAAATTATCTGCGGTTGTATAATAAAAGTCCACTTTCATCTGGCGGTAGGCAGAAAAATCTAATTCTGTGCCGGATTTGTACTCAACAGCGGCGGTTTGCCAGCTGGAGTTTGTAAACGTAATGTCAGCTTCTAACCAGTTTTTGTCAGACTTGTGAGATAAAGATACGGTTGGATCACTGCCAGAGCTGCCAGACCAGTCAGTAATCCCGGATGTAAAATCCAGTGTTTCAGAAATTGCCTCTGCCAAAGGCATGGGAGTATTTGATTGCGAAGTGTTTTCCGGTGCTTCCAGAATGATCTCATCGGATGATCCTGTGCTGTTGACCGGATTGTCAGGCGAAGCAGAATCTTCTTTTTCTGATTCTGTCAGATCGTCAATGTTGCAAGGGGGGGGGTAGAATCAGATTCGGTGGATTCGTTTGTTAGATTTGTTTGTGATTCTGCGGAACCGGCACAATCTTCTGACGGAACAGAGATGTTTTCGTCGGAATGTTCCTGTGACTCTGCGTTTTCTGCATAAACAGGCATAGCTGAAACAGGCAGTGCAGTAAGACACATAATTGCCGTAAGCAGTTGTGCAATAATTTTTTTAGCTTTTTTGTACTTCATATTATCCTCCTTTATAAGTTTATTACTGCAACTGTTAACTACCTGTATTATATTGAAAATATATATAATAGTCAATTAAGTATATATAATTCATAAATTTTTGTTTAGAATTACTTTAAAAGCATTAAATTTACTTAAAAATAGATAGAAAAATTGTAAAAAATTACTTAAATAAATTTTGCCCTTGCGGGCATTATGGCGCAGCAGGTGCTCAGGCTGCAGGTGTGGCAGTGGCAATAGTGGAAGCAATGTGCAGACTGGAGGAAGTCAGGGGCGCAGTGCCGGGAGCACAGAATCTATCCAGTCCCCTCAGGACAGACCGCAGAAATTTTGAATGAAAATCATGTATAAATATTTTCACCTTACACATAATACCTCCTGTATTAAAACTTATCATCTAATTTTATAGAAGAAAGAGGTACGAAAACATGATTTTAACAGAAAAAGAAACGACCGCAATCAAAGACTTACAGACACAGGAGCAAAGCTGTATTGAGAAGTATAACCGATATGGAAAAGAAGCGAGGGATACGGTATTAAAGGATCTGTTCCAGAATCTGGAAAAGGAAGAAAAAGAACATTATGAATCTCTCGGCAAGGTACTCTCCGGTTCAGTTCCGGCCTGCAACTGCAACGACAGAGACGGAAAAAATTACAGCCCGCAGGCAACCTACAATGCGCTGACAGATAACGAGGATAAGAAAACAGACATTAGGACAGATTCAAGCAATCTGTTCTTTTTTTGCGTGCATGTACGC
>CANTHI010000289.1 GCA_947653505.1 uncultured Eubacterium sp. | reverse complement strand
CAATATGCGCATAGGTTCGGTATTCCCGTAAATATTCCAGGGTTGCAAGCAGAAAAGAACAGGGAGTGGGACAAATGAAACAGCATCTGCTGCATACACCGGAAGGTGTGCGGGACATTTATCAGGGAGAGTGTGAGAGAAAACTATATCTGGAAGATAAATTGTACAATATATTAAAAACATACGGGTATCGTCCGGTTCAGACGCCGTCTTTTGAATATTTCGACATTTTTGGAAAAGAAATCGGGACGACAAAGTCTAAGGATTTATATAAATTTTTTGACAGGGAGGGCAATACACTCGTACTGCGTCCGGATATTACGCCGTCGATTGCCCGTGTAGCGGCGAATTATTTTATGGAAGAGACGATGCCGGTCCGCTTCTGTTATAAAGGCAACACGTTTATCAATACCGGAAGCCTGCAGGGGCGGTTAAAGGAAACCACACAGCTGGGCGCGGAGCTGATCGGGGATGATACGGTGGACGCGGATGCGGAGATTTTATCAATGGTTGTGGAATGTCTGCTGCATGCGGGGCTGCGGGAGTTTCAGCTGAGTGTCGGACATGTTGGTATCCTGCAGGGAATGATGGAAGCGGCGGGTTTTCATGAAGAGGAAGAAGAAGAGGCCGTACGGGATCTGATTAAAAACAACAACTTTTTCGGTCTGGAGAGCTTTTTGGAAAACAGACATCTGGACGATGGGTTAAAACGGCTGTTTTCCCTGCTGGGCAGACTGTACCAGTCGGCGGAGGAGTTTCAGGCTGCTAAGGCAGCGGCGGAAAAATATCCAAAGATACACGCGGCAATGGAGCACCTGGAAAGACTGCAGTCGCTGGCGCTGCTTTATGGCATTGATAAATATATCAGTTTTGAGCTTGGTGTTATCAGCAGTTACCAGTATTATTCCGGCATTATTTTTCATGGTTATACGTATGGGAGCGGTGAACCGATCGTAAAAGGAGGACGGTATGACCGTCTGTTAAAACATTTTGGCAAGGATGCGCCGGCAATCGGGTTTGTCATCGTGACGGACCAGATGATGGCGGCGCTGTCCAGACAGCATATAGAGATGCCTGCAGACCAGACGGTGCAGCTGGTGATTTATGATGAGTCGCACCGGGAAGATGCGGTTGTATACGCGAGAAAGCAGCGCGCGGCCGGGTGCAGTGTGGAGCTCATGGTCCGGACAGACGGACGCTCAAGGGAAGCGTATGAAGCGTATGCAAAGCGCAGGCAGATTTCACGAGTGCAGTTTCTGGATGGGCAGACAGTTACAGAAGATTATAGTGAAAAATAAAAACGGGTGTTGGAGAATCAGGATATGGAAGAAAACAGATATTTGACATTTGCTCTGGGAAAAGGCAGGCTGGCGAAAAAGACACTGGCTCTTTTTGAAAAAATCGGTATTACCTGTGAAGAAATGAAAGATAAAGATACGAGGAAGCTGATTTTTGTAAATGAAAAAGAAAAAATGCGGTTTTTTCTGGCAAAAGGTCCGGATGTGCCGACCTATGTGGAATATGGGGCCGCGGATATCGGAGTCGTGGGAGAAGACACGGTACTGGAAGAAAACCGTAAAATCTTTGAAGTGCTGGATCTGGGATTCGGCAGATGCAGGATGTGTGTCTGCGGTCCGAAAAGTGCGGCAGAGCTGCTGCAGAAACGGGAGCTGATCCGTGTTGCTTCCAAATATCCGGCAATTGCCAGAAATTATTTTTACAATAAAAAACACCAGACGGTGGAAATTATAAAGCTGAACGGATCCATTGAGCTGGCGCCGATTGTCGGGCTGTCAGAGGTTATTGTCGATATTGTGGAGACCGGTTCCACACTGCGCGAAAACGGACTGGAAGTACTGGAAGAGGTATGTCCGTTGTCCGCGAGAATGGTTGTCAATCCGGTCAGCATGAAAATGGAGCATGAGCGGATCACAACGCTGATTTCGATGCTGAAGGAAGCGCTTGGAAAGGAAGCGTCTAAAGAAGTAGCATTTGAAAAAAAGATCATGCAAAAGTTGTAATAATAAGAGACTAATAAGATCACAGGAATAAGATTGCAGAAATAAGATCACAGGAATAAGATTACAGGAATAAGATTACAGAAATAAGATTACAGGAATCAAATCACAGTGTGAATGATAAGAGCAGGGAGTGAATCAGATTGAGAATTGTAAAGCTTACAAAAGAAACAACAAAAAATTTACTGGACGAGCTTTTAAAAAGAAGCCCGAACAGTTACGGGGAATACGAAAGCCGTGTGCAGGAGATCGTGGAAGACGTCCGTGCCAGAGGGGATGAGGCGGTTTTTGATTATACCAGACGTTTTGACGGCGCAGATATCCATGCGCAGAATATCAGGGTTACGGATGATGAGATCCAGGATGCATATGCACAGGTGGATCCGTCACTGCTAAAGGTGATCCGCAAAGCGCTTTTAAACATCCAAAGCTTTCATGAAAAACAGCGGCAGCAGTCGTGGTTTACCTCAGAGGAAAACGGAATTTTGCTCGGGCAGAAGGTGACGCCGCTAAAAACAGCCGGTGTGTATGTACCGGGCGGAAAGGCGGTTTATCCATCTTCGGTACTGATGAATATCGTTCCGGCAAAGGTAGCCGGTGTGGAACGGATTGTGATGGCCACGCCGCCGGACCCGGACGGGAAAGTCTGTCCGTCGACGTTAGTCGCCGCAAAGGAAGCAGGCGCGGATGAAATTTATAAAGCCGGAGGGGCGCAGGCAGTCGCGGCGATGGCTTTTGGCACGCAGAGCATTCCGCGGACAGACAAGATCGTGGGACCGGGAAATATCTATGTGGCGCTGGCAAAAAAGGCGGTCTTTGGCTATGTCAGCATTGATTCGATCGCAGGGCCGAGTGAGATTTTAGTGCTGGCGGATGAAACGGCCAATCCGGTTTATGCGGCCGCGGATTTACTGTCCCAGGCAGAGCATGATGAGATGGCGTCAGCGATTCTGATTACAACCTCGATGGAGCTGGCACAGAAGGTGTCCGAAGAAACAGACCGGTTTTTGGAAAAACTGTCACGCAGACAGATTATCCAAAAGTCCCTGGACCGTTATGGCTATATTTTAGTGGCAGATCATATGGAAGAGGCGATACAGGCCGCAAATGAAATCGCATCCGAGCATCTGGAGATACTTACGAAAGATCCGTTTGATACGATGACGAAAATCAGAAATGCCGGAGCCATCTTTATAGGTCCTTATAGCAGTGAGCCGCTGGGGGATTATTTTGCGGGGCCGAATCATGTACTTCCGACGAATGGAACAGCCAGATTTTTTTCCGCGCTGAGTGTGGACGATTTTGTGAAAAAATCCAGCATTATTTCGTATTCGAGGGAAGCGCTGGAGCCGGTTTACCGGGATATTGTACAGTTTGCGCAGTCTGAGCAGCTGACGGCACATGCAAACTCCATACAGGTTCGTTTTGAGGAATGATCAGGATCCGCCGGGATCAATAATAGAAAGGGAAATGGATGATGGAACAGAAAATATTAGCGGCGACGCTGTATTTAAAAGACGGGATGCCCGTAAAGGGGCCAGATGATCTGACTCCTGCAGGAGATTTGAACTTTCTTGCAAAAGTATATAATGATGGTGGCATTGATAAAATCTTTGTGTTTGATTTGTCGGATGAAGATAAAGAGCATGAAAAAAATATACATGTCATACGGGAATTAAATCGGCTGACGGAGATTCCGACCTGCGGGGGCGGCAATGTCAACCGGCTGGAGGACATAAAAAAGCTGCTGTATGCCGGATGCAAGCAGGTGCTGATTAACGGTTCCAAATCATACTGTTTTGCACTGGTGGATGAGGCGGCTTCCCGCTTTGGACATGAAAAAATACTCGTGTCAGTGAAAAATATAGATTTTGTATTTAAACATAAAGAAGTCATTAAAGAAAAGATTCATGAAATGCTCGTGATGGAGCCGAAAATGCTGGATTCTGTCGAAAACCTGACGGATACACAGTATGTCGCGCTTTGTGAGGAACATGATCTGGAGCATATGCTGGAAATTTTGCAGCGTGAGCATTCACGCGGTATTTACGGCTCATTTTTAAATGACGTGGAAACCAATGTGATGGAGTTAAAATCCACACTTTCTGCGCATGGCATCAAGATGGATAACTTTGAGCCTGCCTTAAAATGGAAAGATTTTAAATTAAACGCGGACGGAATGATTCCGGTCATTACGCAGGACTACCGTACCGGCAAGGTGCTGATGCTTGCGTATATGAACGAGGAAGCTTTTAATAAAACGATCACAACCGGAAAGATGACCTATTACAGCAGGAGCCGCAAGGAGCTCTGGGTCAAAGGCGCCACGTCCGGGAATATCCAGTATGTGAAGGCGCTGATGGCAGACTGTGACAAAGATACGATTCTGGCCAAAGTATCCCAGGTCGGCGCCGCATGCCATACGGGGAAGTACAGCTGCTTCCACAATGAGATCGTACATAAGGAATATATTGAGCGCAACCCGCTGAAAGTCTTTGAGGATGAATATGCGATTATTCTGGACCGGAAGATTCATCCGAAGGATGGTTCGTATACGAACTATCTGTTTGACAAGGGACTGGATAAAATATTGAAAAAGGTTGGGGAGGAAGCGACAGAGATCGTCATTGCAGCCAAAAATCCGGATGCGGAAGAGATGAAATACGAAGCGGCAGACTTTTTGTATCATCTGATGGTACTGATGGTAGAAAAGGGCCTGACGTGGGAGGATATTACCGGAGAGCTTTCGCAGCGGTAAGACGGCCGCGGCATGGAAGCCGTGCCGGAGAAAAATATTTTGCGATGGGAGATCATGTCTGATTCAGATTCCGGGATGGCTTTATAAAGCATGGAAAGATAACCTGAACGGATCAGGAGATGGAGATGATGAGCAGATTTGGGACAGACACCGGCAGGCTGTCTGTATGAAAAAACGGAATGCTTTGCGGCTATCATGCAAAGTATTCCGTTTTTTGTGACATATCAGCCTGCTGCTTTATTTCTGCCGCATATCGAATGCCGGATTGAATGCATAGAAATTCTTCGAATCCAGATGTTCTTTAACAACATTCAGCCCTTCGCCGAAATGAGCAATTTAAGGAAATGGCTGGAGCCCTTTATTTGTAGGTATTTTTCCTCATGCCATCCATATTTAGAATGATCTAAGTATGATAGGATGGCTTTTATACTTTCAGGATTACTTAGTTTTAATACTTCTAAAACTATTTTTAATTTGTCTATATTCCATTTGTAATTTTTTTATCGTCGTTTCTGTTAGGAATATATTGTTCTAATTCTGATAGTTTTCCATCTTCTGAAAGT
>CANTHI010000288.1 GCA_947653505.1 uncultured Eubacterium sp. | reverse complement strand
CCTCCAGCTGTATGGTGCTGCCGTTTCTTAAGCATGGCCATTTATTTCCGCTGCTGTCTGCAAGGTCAAAATGCAGATCGCTGTCTTCTCCGGAAATATGAGGGGGACGGTAGCAGACAGTTACATAGGCTGACAGCTCCGTCTGTTCTATCAGGACTTTATGGATGACTGCGTCTGTCCCCGGAATCCTGCCGTCTTCCTGCGGAAGGTAAACTGTTGTATGGCTTGTGCTCTGATCTTTCAGTGTAAACGAAGTAGAAGATTTTAAAATATCTGTATTGTTGCCGCTGGTCCGGATGGAATGGGTCAGCAGGACATCCAGATCAGTATCTGTCTTTTCACGGTCTGCAGAAATAAAGATGTCCAGAACATCATGCTGCCTGGATTCGGCGGAAATCATGCAGGATGCCGGAGAAAACGGGCTGTCCGGATGGAAGCCGGTATTCACAAACAGCAGCTCCAGATGATTGTTTCTGGCATATTGTTCAAAAGAAAGATCTTCGTGAATGCCGATGCTTTCCACACTGTCTTCCGCGGTCAGACACGTATCCGGTACTAACAGATATTTGCCGCTTTCCGTGGCCTTTGCTTCTACAATGATATTGACACTGCCGCTGTCACACAAGGCTTCTCTGACGGTAAAGCTGACTGGAAGCGTACGGGCCGGAGTGTCTGAGGACGGTGTCCTGGTTTCGGAGTCAGCTTCTGATGGGGATTGTACAATATCAGTTTCAATCAGGCGGGTGGCATCGTCAGAAAGCGGCTGCCAGTACTGGCTGAAAAAATCTGCGATGCCCGGGTAATGTCTGGCTGCGTAGACGCCTGTTGGCAGTGTGATGGCCAGTGCCGCGGCTGCTGCAGCGGCTTTCCGGTAAAACCGGCGGGTGCGTGTGGCCCTGGTTTTTAAAGTAACGTTTTTTTCTGTATACATATGGATCAGCCTTTCTTTGTATGGTCCGGAGGCGTGTATCTGATCGTACGCGCTCTGATAATAGGTTCTGTTTGCCTGGGTGGCTGTATCAGCGGAGTCCTGGTCCCTGCCGTGGGTAAAATCATTCATCCTGCCACGCTCCTTTCAGTTTGTGCTTTAGCATTTTTCTTGCACGCATTAATCTGGTCTGTATGGTAGTTTCTTTTTTCTGCAGAATCTGTGCGATTTCTTTGATGGAATACGATTCGTAATAATATAGGTGCACGACGCTGCGGTATTTTTCCGGGAGTGAGACGACCGCACAAAACAGCGCAGATGCATCCCCACAGTCCGGAAGCTGCGGGCTGTTTCCATATCCTGCCTGATCCAGCGTCAGGGTCAGTTCTTCAAATCCCATTGGCTGTATGTTCCGCCGCCAGGCAGAAGTGACATAGTTTTTACATGTATTGACTGTTACCCGTATGAGCCAGCGTTTGACGTGCTCCGCATCCGCAAAAGCAGTATCTGATTCATACAGCTTTAGGAATGCTTCCTGTACGATATCTTCGGCATCAGAACGGCAGCAGCAGTAATTGACAGCGATGCGCAGCATGGAATCTGCATAGAGTCTGACATATTCTGCATAAGTATTTTCGGACAGCACCATCCAACCTCCTGTGATGTATGTTTGTAGAAAGGCCTTTCACTATAATAACAAATCAGATTGTGGAAATATCACATTTTTTTGGAACAAATAATACCAAAAAAAGTGCAGTTTATGCCATATGACTGCAAACACATTCCTTCTAATGCTATAATACCAGAATCAGGAAGAGCATCCATCCAGGATCTTTTCCAGACATGAAGGAGGAACTTTTATGAAACAGGGAAGTTTACGCCGTGTATGGAAAAAGTGCACGGGCAGTGGCGGAAGGCAGCTGTGCAAAAAAGCGCTGGCAGTGTCTTTGTCCATTGCAATGACAGCTTCTTTTCTGCTGGAAAACAGGGCAGACGCGGCAGCTGCGGCGAAGCAGTATGTGAGTCTGCGCACCACGTTTAAGACGCTGCGGGTCGGGCAGAAAAACCGTATGACGCTGAAAAACAATACAGCAGGATGGAAGATTCAAAAGATATCCACAAACAACAAAAGCATCGCATCGGTATCCGGTAAGACATCCAAAAGCTTTCAGATCGAAGCGGTTGCAGCCGGAAGGACGACGGTAAAGGCGGTATTAAAGACAACGTCCAGAAAAAAACACACATCCAAAACCGTGCGTTGCAGAGTGAATGTCATTGCAGCTGCAGACACGGAAACAAATCCGCAGCCACAGACACCGGATACTGAAGCAGAGGTATCCACGCAGGAACAGTTAAATCAGGCGCTTTCTAACAGCAGTCTGAAAAAGATTACGATTGCGTCGGATCAGGCTAAAAAGTTTGTCATTCCGGCAGGCACGTATGAAAACGTCAGCCTGATCGTGAATGCGCCTGCCGCGGACATTGAAAACAGTGGTGTTTTCCAGCTGATTGAAATCCGTGCTGTAAAGCCGGATACATGGATTGAAAAAGCGGTCGGCAATGTGGTGCGTATTACGGCAAAAGCAGCCCGCATGATCGTAAATCCGGGTGCAAGGGTAAAAGAAATTACACTTCCACAGGCAGATTCAGATGTAAAGCTGGAGGTCAACGGAAAAGCAGACCATATCCGCATCCAGTCTAAAATGAAGCTGTCCATTTCCGGCAAACCGCAGGCAGATCCGTCCGTATCGGTAGACCAGACAGCGGCAGATACACAGATCGTATCTGAAACAAAGCTGGATGTGTCACTGCAGGCGGCAGCATCACTTACATTTAAAAAAGGTGCGGAAGGCAGCATCGTAAATCTGGCTGTAAAAGGCATCAAAGCGATGATCAGCAACCTGACGTCAAAGCTGATCTCCGTAAAACAGCCGGATGGAACGTCGACAAATGTACAGGCAGGCAAAACAGACGTGCAGGTATCTTCAGAACAGACACAAAACACAGGCACAGGTTCGAACAGCCCGGGTACGTGGTCTGGTAAGGGTTCCGGTTCAGGCAGCGGCTCCGGCTCAGGCAGCGGTTCCGGCTCTGGTTCAGGTTCAGAATCTAAGGATCCGGCAAACGGAGTCCCGAAGCCTACGATCGAGGATATATTCAAAGATTTGCTGAAAAGCATGAAATCACAGACGGAAATTGTCGTTAAAGGTACCAGTATCGAAGATGCGGAAGTGTACTTTAAAGGTGGTGTCTTTTTATACTCCCCGCCTTCTTTTGGAGATGAGGAGGATAAAGAGGAAGAAGAGGTAAACAATCCGGATTTTAAAATGCAGAATTTCTGGTATGAGGAAGACTGGCATGATGAATTCAGAGGCTTTACCACGGATGTAAGAGATCTGCCTTACAAGCTGACAGGAGGCAGGGAGACATATAATATTGTGGAGCGTTTCCGATATGTCGATAAAGAGGGAAATGCAGGGGAAGAGCTTGAGTTAAAGATTAATCTCTGGGATGAGGAGATCGTCCGCAAGTATGTGGAATATTATCTGAACAACCGTCCGGCAGAGCAGGCGGGAGAAGAAATCTTTATCAGAATGATCATTCCGTTAAAGAAAGCGGGTGATGATGTACTGGGGTTCACTTATGATGAAGAATATATGTCAGGGGAGTGTGGGTTCCAGAATTTTTATTATCATCTGATCGAATTTCCACAATGGACAGGCAAAGGTCCGGTGATTCCGAAAATTACTGCACAGGAAGCGCTGCAGATCATGGATCTTCCAAACGCAACAATATCCCTTGTGATCAGCGGTCCTGGTGTTACGCAGATTACTGAAAATTCAAAAGGAGCTTTAACCTGCCATGTAGAGGTACCAGTCAATGTGGAGATTCCGGAGGAAATCGCGGGAGGAAAATTTAAATGGCTTGTCAGGTACGGATGGAAGGATCAGGCAGAGACAGAGAATAAAATCGCCTTTAATATCCATTTTGACAGTCTGGCAGAACAGCTGAATCAGGAAAACCAGCGCGGGCAAAAGGCGTATTTCTGCTATCAGAGTGCAGGCGGAAATTTTGCGAACGGCGTAGAGCCGGGTCCTGACAGTGGTGATGATAGTTCGGCAGTTAAATTTGAGGTGTACAGCAAGGGACTTTTGGAAGCCTGTCTGCAGGAACTTAAACAGGCAAAAGGTTCGCAGCCGGATGAACCTGTGCTCCGGCAGTACACGATTCAGGGGCTTGTGTCAGGCGAACCGGCTGGGTCTGAAACATATCCACGGATCCGGCCGCAGGATTCGTACAGTAACCTTAGTGGAACGGATCTGGATAGTATGCCGGAGGACTGGAAGGACATACTGAAAGATTATCCATATGGAGAATGATTGTCTGGATGAGTATCTGATGTCCGGGCAGATGGTATAAAAATGGGGGATCTGGCATTTGTTTATTGCCGGATCTCCCTTTTCATATTTCTGATTATCTGGTATGTACTGGCTGTGCGGACGCAGGGAGGGATTCTGCCTTGCCGGTTGTTTTTTGAATGTCCGGCAAACCTTTTACCTTCTTTCAAAGCCGCAGCAGATTCATTTTTGTTTGATCTTCCTGGATGTATTACTACTGGCAGCAGTATTGATGATGCCATTGAGATGGTTACAGATGCTGCCAGCGGATGGCTTGTAGTGGCAGAGGATGAAGGGAATAATATCCCTGCGGCTACTCCGCAACATAAGCTGGATATCCCGGATCACGCTATTTGCTCTATTATCCGCATCGATACATTCGCATACCGGGCGGCGACTGATACCAGAGCAGCCCGCAAAAATGTCTCACTACCTGCATGGATGGCTGCTCTTGCGGAAAAGCATGGGGTGAACTGCTCCCAGGTTCTTCAGGATGGCCTGATACAGCTGTTCAATGTCAGACATGCACAGCAATAACCATGAAAGGATGTTCGCTGTATAACTATGCAATCCCCACCAGAGATTTTTAGCAGTTAAAGGTGTCTTTTGGTTACACCGCCTGTGTATCGTACAGAATACCAAGAACTTTTAACCATTTTTCCAACGTCTCAGACAGACAGATCGCCGTTTCCCATCCGGTTCCACAGTCTGGATGCAGAATGCTTAGATACTTAAGAACATTTTCTTGAGCACAATGGCAAAATTTTTTCTGTATTCCCAGATGCTGGATATGAATAGCTGTATGACTTTTCCAGGCTTTACGTACACTGTTTCATTCGTACAGTCTGTTCCAAAAGCATGAGGGATGGCAGGCTGCAAGAACGTACAAATTGATACAGGTTAGCCGGACATTTGAAAAACATCCTCCAGCAGTTATATGTAACGCCTTAGAAAAACAGCTGGATGAGGGAAACCGGAACAATGAAATAGAAAAATTCGTACAGCTTTCTAAAAA